>JAGCXZ010000049.1 GCA_017961065.1 Lachnospiraceae bacterium | reverse complement strand
TCTCGATGATGTCTTTGATCTCCCGGTAGTGGGACTGCGAACGCACACCGGCACCCACAACATTCGTCATGTGGTCATCTTCTTTCTGCTCGCCGAATTCCAAAACGATCATGTAGCCGTAATCCTCCCCGATCCCGAGCAGGTCCCGGTAGCTCTCCACATCCTGGTCGTAGCTGTCCTGGAACAGGATGGAATAGATCATGTTGTTTTCGATGATCGGAATGACATTCTCGAGTTTTTCCTTGATCATCAGATCCTGGCTTCTCTTGGCGCGCTCTTTCTCGATCTGCTCCATGGCGCGGTTAAGCACTTCCACGATCCTCGCCTGCTCAACAGGCTTGTTCAGGTATTCCAGTACGCCTAAGTTGATCGCTTCTTTCGCGTAGTCGAATTTATCGTAGGCGGAAAGCACGATGAAGACCGTGGACGCGTTGAAGCGCCGGATCTCTTTCATGGCATCGATCCCGTTGATCCCGGGCATCTGGATATCCATGATCGCGATATCCGGGCGGAAGGATTCCGCCAGTTCGATGACACTCCTGCCTGTCTTGGCCGACGCGACCTCACACTTCTGCCCGAAATTCTTTTCTATGATAAATGTCAGTGATTCAATGACGATACCCTCGTCATCGGCAAGCATGATCTTATACATGTCAGTGCTTCTCCTTCTCTTCTTCCGGACCGGTGCTCTCTTCCCCGGCCTGTGATCCTGCCTCCCCATCCTGATCGAGCGGGATCCGGATCGTGGCTTTCGTCCCGAGGTTTTCTCCCGGGCTTTCGATCGTAAAGATATCCTCACGCCCGAAGAACAGCTTCAGACGGTTGATCACATTGGACAGGCCCACGCCGTTGGAATCCGCGGAGACATCCGATGTGCTGATCTCCCGGTTCATGATCTTGGTGATCATCTCCGGCGAGATGCCGATGCCGTTGTCCTCCACGCAGATACAGGCGCTGTTTTCCTCCCTGTAGAGGGACACCCTGATATGTCCTTCCCATTCGATGTTGCGGATCCCGTAGTTGACCGAGTTCTCCACAACAGGCTGGATGATCATGCTCGGAACGGTCAGGTCCAGCAAAGATTCGTCCAGTTCCTTTTCAAAATGGATGTCGCCCGCAAAACGGACGTTTAAGATATAGATATAACTGTCAACGAGCTCGATCTCCTGCGAGATCGTCACTTTCTCGTTATTTTTCTTTACATTATAACGGAAGAAGTCGGCCATGTTCTGGATGTATTTGTTCGTCCGGTCCGCTCCCTCCATCATGGCCAGCTGCGCGCCCGCATTCAGCGTGTTGAACAGGAAGTGCGGATTGATCTGTGCCTGCAGATACTTCAGCTGGGCATCCTTTAAGTGCGTTGTCATCATCAGTTCACGCTCTTTCATCGCATTCTCCAGTTCCATCCGGATCCGGATCTGATCGATGTATTCGCGCAATGATACGACCATCTTGTTGAACGCGGAAGTCAGCACGCCGATCTCGTCTTTGGACTCAACCGTCATAAGTTCCACATCCAGTTCTCCCTTTGCCACGGAGTCCGCGCGTTTGGAGAGTTCCAGCAGCGGGTGCGTGATGCTCCTGGTCACGAGCAGGATCAGGAACGCGTTGAAGAGCGCGATCAGCACGAGAATGGACAGACTGAAATACTCCGACAGCCGCAGGGACGAAAGCAGCGCGTTGTAGTTGACCGAGCTGTCCTTGAACTGTTCGTTGTTCAGACTGTAGATATAGGTATTGATATAACGGAAAAGCCGGGCGGCGTTTTCGTATCCGGCCACGTATTTTTCGATATTGCGTCCGCGCTTGGCCTGTACGGTCTCGTTCGTCATGTTCAGATAACTCTCCGACAGATTGCGGATCGTCTTTTCCATGACTTTCTCTTCGTTGTTGCTGATCGTTTGATTGAGCCGCATGGTCTGGTTGCTGAAATCCTGCACGTTTCTGTAGTAAGCTTCCAGCGCGTCCGTATTCTTGGTCTTTAAGTATTCGCTCATGGCGCTGTGAACGCCCTCGAGCGTTTCTTCCATCTCCGTGAGCGCGACGTTTCCGGCATAGATCTCATCCACGTGGTTGATGATCGCGTTGAGGTTGATGTAAACGTAGATGTTTACGCCAAAGATCAGCGTGGACGTAAGGATGAACAGGAAGATCAGCTTGACGCGGATCGATGTGGACTTCAGGGATTCAATCAGTTTCATTGCCATCCCCTTTCTTCAGGTACTCTTCCACGTTTTCCGCATTGATGCAGGTAAAATCAACCGGGAAGTAGTCACTGACATAGCCCGTGTTCACATATTCGTCCAGCGCATCCACGCAGTAAGAGCCCATCTGCTGCGCGCCGATGGTCACAGTCGCATAAATGCCCTTTTTCTCGATCCCGTGCAGGATCATTTCGGAGTCAAAATAACCGATCACATAGATCTCGCCGACCTTGTTCTGATCGACCAGCGTCTGGTATACGCTTGCGGTGTTCTGCTCATTGAGACAGACAACGATATCCGGCAGGTTCTCGGAGTTCTGTACGATATCACGGATACGCTCCTCCGTTCTGAACACAGAGGTCGCATTGATGCGTTCCGTGTCGATAACCAGTTTCTGCGCGGCATCCCCTGCTGCCTCGATGTTTTCCTGTACGGCGGCATAGACGATACTCTGCGAAGTATCCTGGGACTGACCGTCCAGAAGGATCAGCACGCGGACCACGTCCTCAACGGACGAGGCGGAATCTTCCTGATCGGTCTGCGCGGATCTGTTCGCTCGGATCTCCGTGGCCGCTTTCAGGATCAGGTTGCCGTACTCGTTACCGAAACTGTAATTGTTGATGCCGACAAAGCTGACGCGGCCGCTGCCCACACAGTCATGCAAAACCGTAACGACAGGGATACCCTCTAGTCCCGCTTTATAGATCAGCGCCGTGATCTCATCGCTTTCCTCACCTTCCAGGATGATCCCGTCTACCCTGCTCTCGATCGCGATCCTGACAAGATCGGCCTTGCCGTAAGTCGAGGCAAGGTTATCCCCGAGCCGTTCCACGTAGGCGTTCTTCTCATCCCCGACAGCACGCATGTGCTGATAGACCGCATCCCACATCGGGTCATCCGGGTCGTCCACGATCAGCGCATAGTGCTTGTCGTATACACGCTCACCCGCATCACTCGGCTTGCTGACCTGCCGCATCTGGCGGCGGAAAAAGATCAGACTGACCATCGTCGCGAGCAGCATGATGAACGTGACTGACAGCAGGATGCGCGAGAGGATCTTCTCTTTTCTGGGTAAACCTGACGGCTTTGATTTTCTCATGAGATTCCTTCAGATTGATATTTGCGTCAAAAAACACCATAAGAAGCATCCTATGGTGTTTTTATCATTATACTACATTTTTTGTCATTTCATATGACTATTTCGGGTTTATTCCTCATGCTGCCCGATCTCTTCATACCAGGCCGCTCTGACAAGACCCTGATAGAGCGGAAGCAGCGCTCCGACTACGATCCAGAACAGTACGCTCAGGAACACAAAGAGCAGGCCCACAAACGGGATCAGGCTGAGCAGAACAAGGATCAGTGCCGGGATCGCAATGATCAGTGCGACGAACAGATCCGCCAGGAACATACTGCCCTTGTAGCCGTCCGTACGGCGCATGGATTCCTTCAGCGCTTCCTGGGCGGAGACGTCGTCCTTCTCACGCAAGTTAAACGGAGTAAGAAGATACGAATAGGTCTTAATGATCGCAAAGACAATCCCCGCAAACGGGATCAGTGCCCAAAGGAAGAGCCACAGCTCTCTCCAGCCCATGCCCGCAAAGGATTTCCAGAAGGTTTTGAACGGTACGAAGAGTTTGTCCGTACTTACTTCTTCCCCGCGTAATCCGTCCAGATAGATCCACTCCATACCGAGATTCAGCACCAGGCTGACAGCAAACCCGATCGCGATCACGGGTCCGCCGAGTATATATGCGACCACGGAAAGCAGGCCACTAAGCAGGGAGATCCCCCACAGCTTGAACGGCTTCTTCAGGATTGCCTGAAAGGCTCTCTTCATGATCTCTATACTTAATGCAGCGCCTCCGGAGACGGTGGAATATCCGCAATCAGGGCAGGTAGTTACGCCTTCAGGCAGTTCGGAACCGCAATTTGAACAAAACATATATGTTACCTCCTTTTTTGTAAGTGGTAACTATTATCTTACTTTTTTCGCTCCCGGTTGTCAATGAGAGCACAGGGTGCAGACAGCCTCTTTGATCAGAAGTTGCCGCCGTTCCACCCCCAGTCGGATGAGCCCAGATACCGGATATACATATGGTCGCTCTCAACGCCCAGCACGTCCTTATACAGGCGGGAAAGTTCCGCCGTCATCGCAGAATACGCGCCTCTGTCCGCCTGTCCGAAGATCTTGACGTCCACGAAAGCCACCGGCTTGGAATCGTCTCCGCGGAAATACATATGCGTATCATCTTCAAACGCCAGCATCAGCCAGTTCTCACTCTTTCCCGGAAGCAGGGAAATGGCCTGTCCCAGTCCTTCCTTTAACTGCTTCTCCTGCGCATCGGACATCTTTACGTTTGTTTTGGTCTCAATAAAAGGCATGATCTTCTCCTTTCGTCTCTCATCAGAATCCCAGTGAATCGTTCACCAGAATGACATGGATCCTGTCAACGTGTCTGGAATAGCGCGTGATCAGGAACTGGCAGCAGATCGTATCGGGCGATATGCAATCCAGGCACTGTCCCAATTTGACGCAGGGCGTGTTCAGTCCGAACCGCTGCGCGTTGATCGGCGCCGCTACATTTCTGGCACGTTTCATGGCACTGTCGACGTCCTTGCAGACCTTATTCATGCCCACGATGAATACAACTTTTTTCGGTCCCTGCGCGATCATGGACACACGGTTGGAATTTCCGTCGATGTTGATCATGACGCCGTCTTCCGTCATCGCGTTCGCGCTCGATAAGAAGACATCCGCATCATAGGACTTAAGCATCGCCGCACGTTTGTCCTCTTCCGCATCCCGGTCGAGGAAACGGTAATCACCCGCCTTCAGCGCATCCACCAGGCCGATCTCATGTGCGCTCATCGCACCGCCCATGGCAATACTGCTGCCCTCGGGGATCAGTTCAAGCGCTTTCTGAAGCGCTTCTTCTTTGGTCGCCGCATAATATCCCGTCATGTTACGGGACTTTAAGCCCTTAATGACCTGCTCGGCAAGCAGTTCATTTCGTTTAACAATATTCTCGTTCATCCTTCTCCTCCTGTTCTGAGCACCGGTTTTCCCGATTTTATCCGCATAAAAAGCAGACGCTATACCCGTATTATACACGAGCCGGGTCAGCGTCTCAACAGGAAGCCTTCTATTTTGACTCCAGCAGGCGTTTCGCAGCCACGATCGTATCTTCCCTGCTGCCGAATGTGGAGAGCCTGAAATAGCCCTCTCCGCAGGCGCCGAAGCCTTCGCCCGGCGTGCCGACGATCTGCATGTTGTGCAGCAGATGGTCAAAATACGCCCAGCTGTCCATGCCGTCCGGGCATTCCATCCAGATGTAGGGCGCGTTTTTGCCGCCGCAGTACCAGATCCCGAGCTCATCCAAAGCCTCCATCAGGATCCTGGCGTTTCCTTTGTAGAAACGGATGTTGGCCTTGATCTGACGCTGGCCTTCCGGTGTGAAGATCGCCTCACCGCCCTTCTGTATGATGTAGGACACGCCGTTCGTCTTGGTCGTCCGGTTCCTGACCCACATATCGTGAAAATGCATGCCGTTGCGCTCAAGCGCCTCGGGGATCACCGTATAGCCGAGTCTTGTCCCCGTAAACCCTGCGGTTTTGGAGAGCGAGCAGATCTCGATCGCACACTCCTTTGCGCCTTTCATCTCAAAAATACTGTGCGGCAGGCTCTCATCCTCAACGAATGCCTCATAAGCCGCGTCAAACAGGATCACGGATCCGTTCTCTTTGGCAAAATCTACCCAGGCCTGCAGCTGTTCTCTGTTGAAGACCGCGCCCGTCGGGTTGTTCGGCGAACAGATGTAGAGCAGATCCGCCTTTGCCTCCTCACAGGGTGCGGGCAGAAATCCGTTGTCCCGCGAAGCCGGCAGATGCACGATCTTCCTTCCTGCCATGATATTGGCGTCCACATAGGCAGGATAAGCCGGTTCGATGACAAGCGCGCTGCAGGACCTGTCAAACAGATCCAGGATGTCGCCCAGTTCGTCACTCGCGCCGCTGGAAACAAAGACTTCCTCATCCGTTATCGCAACGCCGCGGTCCCTGTAGTGCTCCGCGATCGTATGGCGCAGGGAAGGCATGCCGCACTCCGGCATGTAACCATGGAAGCGCTCTTTCACTGCCTGATCATCCACGGCACCGTGCAGCGCGGTGATCGCCGCATCACAGAGCGGAAGCGAAACATCGCCGATCCCCATGCGGTAAAGATGCGTTCCCGGATTCTCTTCCAGGTATGCCTTGGTCTTCTGCGCGATATGGTAAAACAGATAGGATTCCTTCAGGTCTGCATAATGCATATTCGGTGTGATCATTCGATTGTATCTCCTTCGTAAACAAATTCAGCCGGTCCCTTTTTATGAACGCTGTAATCTTCATCGATCCTGATCTCCAGTTCGCCGCCGTCGAGCACAACGGTGATCGGGGTGTCCGTATTGCAGTACCCCCTTGCAACCGATGCGGCGCTTGCGGCACAGGCGCCCGTTCCGCAGGCCATCGTTACGCCGCTGCCGCGTTCCCAGACGCGCATGCGGATCTTCTGCTCTCCCAGCACTTCCACGAACTCCACATTGACGCCGTCCGGAAAAGCACTGTGCTTTTCCACCTTGGGCCCGAGTTCCGTCAGCGGGGCTTCTTCAATCTTATCGACGAAGATCACGGCATGCGGATTTCCGACGGATACCGGCGTGTACCTGATCGTTTCCCCGTCAACGGTGAGCTGCGTTTCATCACCGGCTACTGCCTGACCCATATCGACCGTCACCGATCTGATCACGCCGCCCTCAGGATGCAGATGCAGGGTCTTGATGCCTGAGAGGGTATCGATCTTCAGTTCCGTCTTGTTCGTATATCCTTTATCGTAGAGATACTTCCCGACGCAGCGGATCCCGTTTCCGCACATTTTCGCTTCACTGCCGTCCGCATTGAAGATGCGCATCTTGTAGTCCGCAACATCCGACGGGCAGATATAGATCATTCCGTCCGATCCCGCGCCGAAATAACGGTTGGACAGTCTGATCGACAGTTCCCTGATATTAGCCGGAACTTCTCCGTATACATAGAGATAATCGTTTCCCAGTCCCTGCATTTTCGTAAAGTGCATATGATGCCTCCCATGGATCTCTTCATAGAAATGATTAAGGGCTCAGCACATCAAAATCGCAGCAAGCTGCGATGGTGCTTCGTTACCATCACGGATCGCAGGCGATCCATGATAATAAAATAGCGTCTCTGAGCGATTGTGCTCAAAGACGCCTTTGTCTCTTCGTCTGCGATTTTACACCCGCGCGCTTTCGTCTGTCAAGATGCGTCTATTCCGATTCCGTAACATGAACATACATCCGCGTGACATCTTCATTCATATTGATCGGGAAGATGCGAATCTCCGGGTGCTCTTTTGCAAAGACAACAAACATCTGATGGGCAAATCCCTGCCCCATCCACTTGATCTCCTCAAAATCCAGCAACACTTCTTTGAATTTCTCCAGGCGGTTGCATACTCTCTTGGCCTGCGACCGTGACACCGGAGAAGTGTCAAAAATGTTTTTCAACGGAATCTTGGTTTTTACGAACCCACCGTCGACACTCGCATAGAGATCAAATACATCTTTTGCTTCCTTTTGCGTGTGGTTTGATAAACTCATGTAAACACACGTTCCGGAATCCATGCCCTCCGTCATATCGATGATCATACTGTTGTCATACCTGTTGTTCGTAAAGAGCTTACCGTCGGATACGATCAGAAAATCATCCATCATTTTGGAACTGAAAAAGATCCCCTCACCCGAATGATTTTCCGTGTCTGTTGTCAGTTTTCCCTTGAACAGTTCACAGACTGCCTCGTCATAGGAAGCCAGCCCGAAATGTTCTTTGATCTTCCGAAAGATCCCGATCCCGTCATCCAGAATGGCGACCTGTGTTTTCAGGTAATCCTGTACGATTATGAGTTTTACGTTTTCAGCCTGCGAATGATCCATGACATTATTGATCATCTCGCTGAAAGCATAGCTCCAGATCGCCACAATATTCTCCCTGAAATCTTTAATATACTGATACAGGCAATGGTCATACGCATATGTGTCCGTGTCGAGTTCACCCCTGGACCGCCTGAGCGTAAACTCATATCTGCTCCTGACCAGTTCGTATTCTCCCCGCTTAACCCGTTTGATCACATGATCTTGAACGAGTTCATTGATATAGGTATGCACCGTATTCTGATTGACAGAAAACGCTTCCGAAACAGCTTTGGATACGGCTGTGTCCTTCTGCTCGATCTTGTTGAGCAGATACAGCTCGATGTCCTTTTTCTTTTCCTCGTTAAATCTCATGGATACTTCCTCCTGAGATCATTTTATCCGGTTATTCGCTTTATGTCAAATATTATTCGTTTTAAATCTCCGGATATTCTTTTTAATTTTTCTTATAACGAATAACACCCGGAGCCGGATTGATTCAGGATTGCAGCAGTTCCATAAATCCCCGGATCGCGGCACTGACTTTTTTATCTTTGTGCACCAGGATCTGGGAATAGATCGGAAAATCAGCGCCCTCCCATTTCAGCCTGACCAGGCTGCCGTTCTTAACCTCTTCTTCTGCCACCATGTCCGGCATGAAGGCCGCGCCGAGCCCGTTTGATGCAAACTGTTTCAGAATCTCCTTGCTGCTGGTCTCCATCGCGATCTTCGGCGTAAGGATCTTCTTCTGCTCAAAGTCCTTCAGCAGCATGTGCCTGAAACTGCAGTTGTGACCGGTAAGGAGCAGATCGGTGTCTTTAAGATCCTCTTCTCTTATGCTCTTCTTTTTGGCAAGCGGATGGTCCGGTGACACATAGAATCCCAGCGTCTCCTGATTCCTGTACAGCAGGCTCAGGTTCTCATCCTCGATCAGGGGGTTCAGGGTATAGGCAAAATCAAGCTCGCCTTTCTTCAGCTGGTCCGGAATCGTATCATGCATAACGAACTGGATCCGGATGTCCACCTTGGGGTATTTGTTCTTGTATTGCATCAGAAGCGCCGGCAGCCGGTTATAGCACAGCGACTCCGACACCCCGAGCTTCAGCACGCCGGACAGTTCCCCGGTTCCCGGTACGATCATGAAGACCTCCCGCTCCAGCTGCAGCATCTTATCGGCATAGAGCAGCAGCCTCTCGCCGGCAGGCGTCACCACGATGGTCTTGCCCAGGCGCTCAAACAGCAGGCAGTCCAGTTCGTCCTCGAGCTGCTTGATCTGCATGGTGACCGTGGACTGCGCATAGCCGAGCGAATTGGCCGCCGAAGTGAAGTTCCTGGTCTCTGCAATCTTTCGGAATGTTTCAAGTTGTGTAATAGTCATCCATCAATCCCTCCGATCGTTATGATTATTTATTTCAATTTTTCCGATCGTTCGTTTGATGTTATTATACACAACAGGAAGACTGATTGCAATCCCCTGCTGCCGGGATTTTCCGGAAATACCCTGCATCACGCCCGCGCTCTGCTGCGGCATGATGAAACTGATAAAACACGCTACAAAAAAGGAGGAAGATCATGAACGAACTCGTAGAAGTGATCAAAGGAACTGTAAAACCCAATTTCATCAACATCAGGACTTCTCTGCAGACCTATGACAGAGATGCGCTCTGCTGCGGCGCGCCGTGCTGGAGGTGGGCCTACCACGCGCTTCATTCTGCCGACAAATGGTTCATCAACCCCTTTATGTACGACGAACCTGATTTTCATGAAGAGGGAATGGATAATCCGGATAACCCCACCGGCGTGGTATTATCCGATGAACAGCTGCTTTCATATCTGGATCAGATCGAGCAGAAGACGCTTGACTACCTTGACAGTCTGAGCGATGAGATGCTTTATGAAAAACCGGAAAAATGTCCGTATACCAGAATGGAACTCGTTCTCAGGCAGTATCGGCACCTATCCTTTCATACCGGCATGCTGAACGCGCAGACCGCGCTCGCCGTCGGCCGGTTCCCCGTATGGATTTCGGAGGAAAGTCAGTATATCGATGACGGGATCTTCTTTGGAAGGTATCGGAAGAAACAAATCACGACGCCTGCTTCTGCCTGAAATGCAGAATCCTGTCAACAAAAGAAGTGTATAGGTGTCTGACCTTGCCGTGACCCGCAAGCCACCAGCACAGCTCACTCAGCAGGATGCCTGCCGGAATATCCATGATCAGATGCTGCCGCGTGGTCAGTGTGCTTAAGCAGACCGCAACGGCCATCAGCAGGCTCGAGAAATGCCAGAGCAGTGAAACGTTCCTGTTTCTCCGTATGCCCGCCCAGCAAAGCCAGCCGATAAAGCAATGCAGTGAGGGGAAAAGATTCGTCGGCTCGTCAACCCAATAGATGAAACGCATGCACGCATCCCAGAGCGTCGGACCGTCCGGCACGGGCTGCGTCATCGTAGTGGGGAAGAACACAAAGAACAGGAAAGCAATCACCTTGCCGATGAGATTGGCGCAGAAAAACCGGTCAGCTTCCTCCCGCGTAAGCGCCGCGACACGGCGGTAGAGGAAAAACCAGAAAACAAAACATCCCAGGAAATAGATGCAGACTGTCCACGGCAGAAACGGGATCGCCGAATCGGCCGGAAGTGAGAGATCAAAATGAAATCTTCCCCGCGTAAGAAAACGGGCAGCCTGATATATGATCTGATTACTCAGCAGCGCGATCAAAAAAGCGGTCCAAAAGTAGCGCTCCTGTTCCGCATGATCCCTGTTTCCCGCACTTCTGTTTTCCTGATGATCATCCCTGTTCAAAACAAAATCTCCCGAAGACATTGCATGGTCAGACACTCCATGAGACACGCGTCGACCTGCAAAATGATATAGAAAGAGTTCCACGGCCACAGCCGGGAACTCTTTTCCATACACTGCGATTCGCAGTGATCCTTATCTCTTTGAGAACTGAGGTGCGCGTCTCGCTGCTTTGAGACCGTACTTCTTACGTTCTTTCATACGAGGATCACGGGTTAAGAAACCAGCCTGCTTTAAGGTCGGACGGAACTCATCGTCTGCCTTCAGGAGCGCACGTGCGATACCGTGTCTGATCGCACCGGCCTGACCTGTCGTACCGCCGCCGCGTACATTAACCTGTACGTCATACTTACCAACCGTATCGGTTGCCACAAGCGGCTGACGAACAACCATCTTCAGCGTCTCCATGCCGAAATAGTCGTCAATGTCTCTTTTATTGATCACGATATTTCCTTTGCCGGGTTTCAGATATACTCTGGCAACGGA
>JAGCXZ010000048.1 GCA_017961065.1 Lachnospiraceae bacterium | reverse complement strand
CTGGCCAGTCTCCTGCCGATCTCACCACCGGCAGCGCCGTATTCCCTGCTGATCGTAATAATCCGTTTCATATCAAAGCACCTTATTTAAGAAATCAATCGTACGGGCTTCCTTCGGATGATTCAGGATCTCCTCCGGGGTACCCTCTTCCACGATATAGCCACCGTCCATGAACAGGATCCTGTCGGCCACCTCTCTGGCGAATCCGATCTCATGCGTCACAACGACCATTGTCATGCCTTCTGCAGCCAGTTCCTTCATGACGGCGAGCACTTCGCCGACCATTTCCGGATCGAGCGCACTCGTCGGTTCGTCAAACAGCATGATATCCGGGTTCATCGCAAGTGCTCTCGCGATCGCGACACGCTGCTTCTGACCGCCGGAAAGCTGAGCCGGATAGGCATCCGCTTTATCGGACAGTCCGACGCGCTTTAAAAGCGCCATGGCTTTTTCCAGCGCATCCGCCTTGTTCATGACCTTAAGTTCCACCGGTGCGAGCATGATATTGCCAAGTACCGTCTTATTGTTAAACAGGTTGAAATGCTGGAACACCATGCCGATGTTCTCTCTCACCTTGTTGATGTCCACATGCTTATCCGTGATGAGACTGCCGTCGATCGTGATCGATCCGCCGCTCACCGTTTCCAGCTGGTTTAAGCACCGCAGAAAGGTTGATTTTCCGCTTCCCGAAGGTCCCAGCAGCACAACGACTTCGCCCTCTGAGATATCAACGCTTAAATCCTTTATGACTTCAAGTTTACCGAAATTCTTCTTCAGGTTCCTTACCTGAACCATGATCTTCTTATCTGCCAACGTTCAGCCTCCTCTCAACCCGTTTGGATGCCTTGGAAAGCGAAATGATAACGATCAGATACATGACGCCGACGATCGCCCATGTTTCCAGACTCTTAATCGTATTGCCCATGATCGTCTTGCCGACATTTGTCAGCTCCGGAAAACCGATGATCGACAGGATCGACGTATCCTTGAGCGTGATGATGAACTGGTTGATGATCGACGGGATCATGGTCTTGATGGCCTGCGGCAGAACGATATGGCGCATGCCCATCCCGTATGTCAGGCCAAGACTCCTGGCAGCTTCCATCTGCCCCCTGTCAACACTTTCAATACCCGCCCGGATGATCTCAGCCATATAGGCACCGCAGTTCATTGAAAGCGCGATCACGCCGGCCTGCAGAGCCGTCAGCCGGAAATCCGCCGCTCCGGCAGCCTGTACACCCGCAGGTACGCCGAAATATATGAAATATGCCAGAACGATCAGCGGTACACCCCTGACCGCATCCACATATACGGTTCCGACTACGTTAAGAGCTCTCTTCTTGGCAACGTTGCACAGCGCAAAGATCAGCCCTATGACCATCGCAAAAAGCAGCGAGATCAGACAGAGTTCAATCGTCTTACCCATGGCAAGCACCAGCATGACACCGTAGGATTTCAAAATGGCTAGCATATTCTTCTCCTGTAGACGACCGCGCATGAGACGGCCGTGACATATGATAAATATGAAAAAAGGGCGCGGAGAAAAGAACCTCCACGCCCTATCATATCAGTTTTTACCTCTTACTTCAAATACTTATCAAGGATCTCCTGATATTTTCCGTTAGCCTTGATATTGGCAAGACCTGCGTTGAACATATCCAGCAATTCCTTGCTGTTATCGCTCATGATCGCGAAGCCGTAGGGCGCTGCTTCAGATTCCATTCCTTCCGGGATCTTGAGTGCAAGACCGCCTTCCTTGATGGAAGCCGCCATGATCGGTCTGTCCTCTACACATGCTGCGGAGTTGCCCATGATGACATCCTGATACATGGTCGGTGAATCCTCGAATACGGTAACGGTGAAACCGTATGTATCCTTTAAGGAGTTCGCAAAATCAGCACCTGCCGTTGCGTTCTTAACCGCTACATTCTGGCCTGCCAGATCCGCAAAACTCTTGATATCGGAATCTGCGCCTACTACAAAGGTCTGTGTGGCATCAAAATAGCCGTCAGAGAACTGCCATCCGTTGTCCTTACGTTCCTGTGTGATCGTAGCGCCCGCGATCATGCCGTCTGCCTGACCGGACTGGATCGCTGCAACCGCTGCATCCCAGCCCAGAGACTGCAGATCGTAGCTGAAGCCCTGATCCTCGGCGATCGCTGCAAGGATATCCACATCAATCCCTACAAACTCGTTATTTTCATTCGTGTACTCAAACGGTTTGAAAACCGTATCCGTTGCAATGATCCACTTCTTGCCGCCTGCGGAACTGCCGCCGCATCCGGCCAGTGTAGCTGCCATTGCAAGACAAAGAACTAATGCACATAACTTTTTCATCTCTCATCCCTCCTGTTTTATAGTCAGCCTATAATAGAAATATTATATGTTTATTCGGCAATCCTGTCAAATACTACCGGTACGTGCTCCGTTTATTTCTGCGCTACGTTAAGAATGGATAAAAAGAAGAGGGCTATTTCTGCCCTCTTCTCTGTCCGCACGGATTTTATACTTTTGTTT
>JAGCXZ010000047.1 GCA_017961065.1 Lachnospiraceae bacterium | reverse complement strand
GATGGTGTGTCCGAATTCCCCGGCATTTCCTTTCGCTCCCGTATAGAGCTGTCCGTTTAAGACGATCCCGACACCGATCCCGGCATGCACGCTGATCCCGATCAGATCCTTTGCATGGAAACAGTAGCACTGTTCTCCCAAAACCGAAAGATTGGCCTCGTTCTCCAGATAAACCGGGATTGAGAACTCTTCCGCCAGCGCCTTGGCAAACGGAAGGTCGGCATAATCATAATAGGGCGTAAATGCCACCTCATTTTCATGCACGGTTCCGTGGATCCCGATGCAGATCCCTACAACGCCAAACGGCGTCTCGTTCAGGTTGCGGATCGTTTTTTTGATGATATCCGATAGGCCCTTGATGATCCTGTCACGCGAATAGGTATTCCGGTACTGCTTCAGCCCGCAGTTGTTCCCTTTGAGATCCGACGTAAAAGCAACAATGGTATTCACGCCCAGGTCGATCGAAATGATGTGTCCGTTTTCCGTACAGAATTCCAGAAGAATCGGTTTGCGTCCCAGTTTCGCAGAGTCGCTTCCGATCTCGCGCACCATTTTTTCTTCGATCAGATTGGATACGATCGCAGAGACCGTTGCCTTCGTAAGCCCCAGTTTTGCCGCAACGGATGCGCGCGAAACAGGTCCTTCATTGAGGATCGTCTCCAAAACCAGATGTGTATTGATGTCCCTGATCAGTTCCTTACTGCCGGTAACCATGCAAAACTCCTATCACAAGCCTCATAACAGGAGTATACTACAATTTGTTTAGTAAGTAAACAAAATCGGTCCGTCCGCAGTTTTATTGCATATTTTTGATCTGTTCCATCTTGATTTTTGCGGATCGTTTTAGTATGCTTTTCTTGATCGGACAAGGGTTTACACGAGGAAAAAACATGATCAAAATTCTCGAAGGAACAAGGGAAACCGTCAGTTTTGACAACAGTTCCCTGTTCATGTTTTTTGACAACGACGAATACGAAGAGTATCCCACGCACTGGCATACGCCGGTCGAATTCGTAATGCCCACGGAGAGCTCCTATAATATGGTCTGCTCCGGCGTCCCGTTCCATTTACGGGTCAACGACATTCTGATCATCGCACCCGGCGTATTGCACAAGTGTCTCGCCGAGCATGGGAAGCGTTACATCTTCCAGGCGGATATCCGTATTTTCTCTTCCTTTAAGGAATTCGAATCCTTCTTTTCCTTTATGGGCCCGGCGATCGCGATCACGCCGGAAGAGTATCCTTCCATTCACGCCAAGGCGGTGGAAACGATGCACCGGATCAAGGAGGAATATTACAGCACGGCAACGTTTCGGGATTCCGCGATCTGTTCGCACGTGTTGGATCTTATGACGAATGTGAGCCGCGAGTTCACATCGCTTCCCGATAAATTCTCCGACATCAAGCCGACCAAACAGCAGGAATACATCGAGAAATTCATGACAGTCTGCGATTACATCAATCACCACTGCACGGAGGAACTGTCCCTGGAAAAAATCGCCGCCATGACCGGTTTTTCCAAGTATCATTTCAGCCGGCTGTTCAAGGAATTCACGAATACCTCGTTCTATAAATATCTGAATGTACGCCGGATCGCCCATGCGGAAATGCTTCTGCTGGATCCGACGGTCAATGTCACGGAAACCGCCGTGCGTTCCGGATTCAACAGTATTTCGGCATTTATGCGCATGTTCAAGATCATCAAGGGATGTACGCCGACCGAATTCCGGAATCTCTACATCAGCTGACCCATGAATAACTATCAACTATCCGATTACTGGCATGAAAGCGTTGTCGAAAGCAAGCACCTTCCGGTGCGTTTTGAAGATGTGCGCGACTATAATTCCACATTCCCCGTACACTGGCATGAGTACTGGGAATTTCTGTGCGTGCTCGAAGGCGGCATGCACGCGATCATCGAGGCGAAAACCTTTGACTTATGTCCCGGAGACATCCTGATCGTCAACAGCGAGGAGCTGCATATGACGCAGACCGGAGATGATACAAGGTATCTTCTCCTGCAGATCAACAAGAAATACTTCGCCACATTCAGCAGTGACCTGCGCAAGTTCTGCTTTTCCAACCTGATCCGCTCGGATGAGGAATGCGTGGGTCTTTTCAAAGATCTTCTGCGCATCCAGGAAGAAGCTGCCGACGGATATCCGCTGCTCTTTACCGCCAGACTCTATGATCTGTTCTATCATATTTACCGCAACCATTCTGCCGCCCCCGAAGAGGCCTCTTCGATCCTGTGGGACCGTTCCCGCATGACCGGACTCCTGGACTGGATCAAAGACAATCTGATGGAGGATCTGACACTGCATGTGGCTGCGGATCATCTGCATGTGACACGAGAATATTTCTGCAGGATCTTCCGCAAGTATACCGGACAGACATTTCTCGAATATCTCTATTCCCTGCGGACCATGGCGTTTTTCGAACTGCTGAAAGCAAGCGACGAGCCCATTCCCATTCTGATGGAAAAGACCCATCTTTCCAACTACAAGGTCTTTATCCGGACATTTAAAAAGCTCTACGGCGATACACCGCAGAGCATTCGAAAATCATTTCTGTAAAAAAATCCGCAACCGTATCCGGCCGGCTTACTCCTCCTCGTCCTCTTCGGCGGCTACAACGCCTGAGATCACGGAAGTAACGGCTGAAACCACAACGGCCACAACGATCACGATAAACAGGATCAGTACCAGTATACCCATAAAAACCTCCCATTCCGTACCGGCACGCCTTGGCGTACCGCTTATAAAAATAATATACAGCATCTTTCCATTTTTCGCAATTTATTATAAGATAATGTTGTGATTTTTATTCTATTGAAGGGAGGGAATATCTGTGTATATCGGCGAGATACCGGAAGGATCATCGATTGAGATCAATGTCACGGCCGGTGACAGAAAGATTTCCCTCTGCACTTTCGCACGCGTTCCCCAAAACCCCGTCGATGAAAAGATGATGCAGAGTTTCTTCAAGAAATACCGCTACGGCAGCGGTGTGCTTGCCGATGCCATCGAACGTGACGGGAAATATGTCGGCTTTCATCTTGCCGATGAAGCGGAACTGCATGTTTTCTGTATCATAGACAAAAAGCCGTACTCCTGGTCGGAAGTCAAGATCATTACCGCTTCCTTTAAAAAAGAAACCTACTACCTGATCATGTCCAACCAGAACGCGAAAGAGAGCAACCGCAGAGCCGGTTACCGCCAGTGGGTCGGCCATGACGGCAACTTAAAGCTCGGTCTGGAACCCGGTTCCCGCGAGGTTGTGATCAAAGATATCAGCACCGGCGGGATCGGACTTGTCGTCGACGGCGAAGTCGCACCCAGGATCGGCGAGACCGTCCATATCACCTATACGGACAAAGTAAGGACCAGTAACGGACTTCCGAAAGAATTCAATTTCAGCCTCAAAGCTGTCGTGGCCAGAAAAGACGATACGATGCCCAACCGCACCGTGATCGGATGTCAGTTTGATAAACCAAACGAAACCGTCGGCCACTATATCAATCTGAAGCAGATCGAACATAAACAGCAGAAAAATCCGCCAAAGAGGTGATTTTCCCGCAACTGCATCTTGTCTCATAAAACAAATAAAGAGGACTGCCTGACGGCAGCCCTCTTTTTACGGTGTAACTCTCAGTGCTTATTTGTATAATTCCACAAGCTTCTGCAGGTGATCGAAGCGTGCGTTTGCAGCCTCCTCGGATTCCTTGAAGAGCTTCTCCGCTCTCTCCGGGAACGGCTTGATCAGACGCGTGTAACGTGCTTCGTTGTTCAGGAATTCCTGATAGGTTCCGTCGCCTGCCTTACTCGTCAGCGTGAACGGATTCTTGCCTTCCGCCTTCAGAGCCGGGTTGAACGAGAACAGATTCCAGTAGCCTGCTGCCACTGCCTTCTTCATCTCATCCTGGCAATGGTTCATGCCGCCCTTTGCGATACCGTGCAGCTCACAAGGAGCGTAACCGATGATCAGCGAAGGTCCGTTGTATGCTTCCGCTTCGGCAATGACTTTCACTGCCTGAGCAGGATTTGCGCCGAGCGCGATCTGTGCAACATATACGTAACCGTAGCTCATTGCGATCTCTGCAAGGGACTTCTTACCGATCTCCTTACCTGCTGCAGCAAACTGGCAAACCTCACCGATGTTGGAAGCCTTGGAAGCCTGTCCGCCCGTGTTGGAGTACATTTCGGTATCGAATACCATGACGTT
>JAGCXZ010000046.1 GCA_017961065.1 Lachnospiraceae bacterium | reverse complement strand
AGATGCGCGCACAGATAGTGATCGTATGCGATATTATCTATGGAAGTATGTCCGGTATCCACACCGATGATGTAGGGCGTTTTCTTTCTGATATAGGAAAAGATGTCGTCCGTCACGCTGTTCATGATAAGGAGGCCTGTCGGCGGTTCTTCGAACGCGTTGTAGAGGATGCTTTTGTTGGTGAATTCCTCGTTCGTATGTACAAAGGACATCCCGTATCCGTTCTCCTGCATCACTTCCTCAAAGCCCGAAAGAACGGCCAGGTAGTACGGATCCGTATACTTTCCGCCCTGCACGTTTAAGATACATCCGAATGTATAGGATTTGTTTCCTTTGCTCTGTTTCTTGGCGCCCTTGTACTGGGCGGATGCGGATGGTGCTTTATAATTCAGTTCAGCCACCGCCTGCCAGACCTTCTCCCTGGTCTCATCCGTGATCTTGTAGGTTTTGTCGTGATTGATAACTCTGGAAACGGTAGCCGGAGAAAAGCCGGCCAGCGCCGCGACTTCGCGAATGTTACTCATGTTGTGCTCTCCCAAACCCCTTAGTGTTTATGAAACAGTGTCCCCTTTGTCCGTCTGTTTCATTATAGTCATTATCTTACCGCAGCCGGAAAACCCTGTCAACGGCGATGCGCTGTAACTCCCCATTTTATGGGCTTTTCGTCACTTTTCACCAAATTGGGCCTTCGAAAATTAGGCAAAAAAACAATGGACGCGTTTAGTAAAAAATGTTATCTTTGTTTCGTAGTTTAGTAAACTGTTTCGTTTACCAAAAAACACTATTTTCAAAAGAAAAGGGAGAATAACATGAAAAAGAAAATTATCGCAACTCTTCTTTGTGCTTCCATGGTTCTGGCTACACTGGCCGGATGCGGCGGCGGCAATGCTGCAGCAACGGATGCACCCGCTCCCGCAGCGGAACCCGCAGCTGAAGAAGCTCCGGCTCCTGAAGCAGAAGCACCTGAGACGACTGAGGCGGAGGCACCTGCTTCCGAACTGCAGGGAGAACTTCATTATGCTTACTGGCATGATGCTTTAGGCCCCTATCTTGAGGAGTGCAAAGCGAAATTCGAAGCTGCCAATCCCGGCGTAACGATCGTTCTGGAGCCCACCTCCTGGGGTGAGTACTGGACAAAGCTTGAAACAGCTGCATCCGGCGGCGCTGTTGCCGATGTATTCCAGCTCAACGGTCCCAACATCGGTAAGTACGCTTCCGCAGGCGTGATCGTTCCGATCGACGAGCTGCTCAAGACATCCGACATCGATCTGTCCAACTATCCGGAAGCGCTGATCAACCTCTACACCGTAGACAATCAGCTGTACGGCGTTGCAATGGACTACGATACGATCGGCCTCTGGTACAATAAGGAACTCTTCGATGCAGCAGGCATGGAATACCCGAACGAGAACTGGACATGGGATGACATGGCAGATGCTGCAAAGAAGCTGACAAGCGGCGACCAGTACGGTATCATCGCAGGATGCGCCGATCAGGCAGGCTTCTACAACACGGTTCCGATGTACGGCGGCTACATCTTAAACGACGACAAGACCAAATCCGGTTTCTCGCTTCCCGAGACACGTGCCGGTATCCAGTGCTGGGTTGACCTGATGAAGGCAGGCTACTCTCCTTCCCAGGATTCCATCACAGAGAACACCGATTCCGTACTCTTCATGTCCGGCAAGGTTGCAATGATGATGGCAGGCGACTGGTTCGCAGCTGAGTTCCAGAGTGATCCGGACTTCGCGGCCAAGGTTGACTGCACATACATCCCGACCGTAAACGGCAAGAGAGTTTCCGTGATCCATGGTAAGGCAAACTGCATCTCCGCTTCCACACAGTATCCGGAAGCAGCATGGAAATGGGTTGAGTACCTGGCTGGTCCTGAGGCTAACGAGATCCTCGGCAAGTCCGGTGCGGCCATCCCGACACATAAGGATTACTCGGCTCTGTACTTTGAGCAGTTCCCGCAGTACAACATGGCGATCTTTGCCGACGAAGCACAGAACATGTCCTGCCCGTATCCGGCAAGCAAGACTTCCGCAGAATGGGGCGACATCATCTGGAACGAGCTGATCATGGCTTACACGCTTGAAACAACTGTAGACGAGGCCTGCGACAATATCGCAGAGCAGATGGATGCGCTTCTTGCATCTGAATAGTTTGAACAATTCGAGGTTACGCGGTCGTGAAAAAATTGAACCATAGACAAAAGACCGAGATTTTCTGGGGGCTATTGATGATAGCCCCCGTAACCCTTGGTCTGGGATTATTCTATTTTTATCCGTTTTTCAGAGTCATCCGGGACAGCCTGCATGACATCGGGTCATTTGACCGCGATCTTGGATTTGTGGGTATCAAAAATTACGCCACGATGATGCAGGATTCCGAAATGTGGCAGTCTCTTGGGAACACATTCAAATATGTCGGCATCATCGTACCCCTGTCACTCATTTTCGCGCTTCTGATCGCGGTTCTGCTGAACGCCAAAGTCAAAGGCCTGTCATTTTTCCGTGTCGTTTATTTCCTGCCGGCCGTTACAATGTCTGTTGCCGTATCCATGGTATGGCGCTGGATCTTCAACGGTGACTTCGGTATCTTAAACGGCCTGATGACAACGCTCGGTCTTGACGCCAGGCAATGGCTCAGCGATAAGAGCACGGCGATGCTCTGTATCAGTATCGTAGCCGTCTGGACCAATGTGGGATATTACATGATCATCCTGCTGGCCGGTATCCAGGGCATTTCGCGCGGCTACTACGAAGCTGCCGAGATCGACGGGGCAACCCCCTGGCAGAAGTTCCATAAGATCACGCTCCCGCTGCTGACACCGACGATCTTCTATGTGGTCATCATGCTTGTCATCTCCACGTTCCAGATCTTCTCGGAGATCTATATGATGATCGATCAGAGGTCGAAGGCCATGAAGTGGACGCAGTCAGTGGTCATGCATTTCTACCGTTCGGCATTCTCCTACTCTAAGAAAGGCTATGCATCTGCGGTTGCCGTATTGCTGTTCGTGATCATCATGACGCTTACGATCTTCCAGATGAAGATGCAGAAGAAATGGGTGAATTACGACTGATGAAGAAAAAGACCAACTTTGCCAGAATTCTT
>JAGCXZ010000004.1 GCA_017961065.1 Lachnospiraceae bacterium | reverse complement strand
CTGAGAAAGGGACAGTATGGTAGATGAGAACGATTATCTGGAAGCTGTAAACCACGCGATAGAAACAAAGAAACAGTATCTGACAAATTCACTCGAGAAGGAATCGCAGCTCCTGCTTTCCAGGATCGGAGAAGAAGACTGGACCGAAGCTGACCGCACAAAGCAATACGAGGAGAACGTCCTGCCGTTCTGGGCGAAGTTCAAGTATGTTCCTAAGCGCTTTTGGTTTGAATTAAGCGGCTCCAGAGATCATCTCATGGACCCAAGATTCCTTCCCGATGATCTCTATTACAATGAGATAGTGCCGTACTTAAATAATGGCCTTCAGCGATACGGCCTTGTGAATAAAAGTTATTACGATTACATCTTCAGTGACGTGAAAAGGCCAAAGACAGTTGCACTGAAAATAGAGGGAACGTATTGTGATGAAAAAAGAAACATAATAAGTCCCGAAGAAATGATCGGCAGATGCAGGGAGCGTAACGGACTATTATTCATAAAGGTATCAAGCGAATCACACAGCGGCGAAGGGATAACACCTTTTACACCATCCGTATATTCAGATGCGGAGATCAAAAAGCTCTTTGAAAAAGCCGGCCCCAGCTTTATTATCCAGGAACGCATCCGCCAGCATCAGATCCTTGACCGCTTAAATCCCCTTTCAGTCTGTACGATCCGTGTTCTCTCACTTCTTATGGACAATAAGGTATACATAGCAAGCTACGTAATACGCATCGGAGGACCTGATAAGTTATTCGTGGCAGAAAACGACGGCGGCCTTTACAGCGAGATCCTTAAAGACTACAGACTGCATTCCAGGATGTTAGTCAATACCGATAAATGGATCGGAGAAAGAAACGGATGCTTTGACGATAGTCTTGTTATTCCATCCATGGAAAAACTTTTCGATGAGGTCCGGAGGATCCACCCGAGACTTGCGCACTTTAAAGTCATCGGCTGGGATTTTACGATCGACGAGGCCGGGGATCCGGTCCTTATCGAGTATAATTTTGCTCCAAGCACCGGTTCACAGCTTGTAAGCTGCAAACCGTTTTTCAGGGACATGACGGATTGGATCCTTGAAGATTATTTCGAGCGCCGCACATGGGCAAAGAACCACCGCCGGAATATCCTGATCCAGTAAGATCGCAGGACATGCCGGGAATGCATGCGCGGAGTTTTTTGGGGCGGAGAATGATCAATGTCGCGACCGCATAGACCAGGACCCAGATAAGAATACTTATAAGCGCGCCGCCTGCAGGTGATCCGCCTGCTGCAACGATCGGTACACCATTCAGCGTTCCGTCAATGATAAGTCCGCACATATCGTACACGCCGTGGATTATAGCCAGATACCAGAGATTTTTGCCGGTACGGTAATAGATAGCTCCAAGATAAACTCCCATAGCAGAAACTATAACTACCTGAACGATGACTGCCTTGAAAGAAGTCCCGGGCTGTGTAAGATTTGCCAGATGGGTGGCACCGAAGAACAGGCCGGACAGAATTATTGCCAGTACTACTGACCTTTTGTTTTTCTCACCGAAAAACTTGTGCATGGCACCTTGAATAAGGCCACGGAAAATGATCTCTTCGCAAAGGCCGACCAGGATGGAATAAACAACAAATATGATCATTTCCCACCATGTCGCGGTAGATGTCAGAAGTTTTCCAAGGCCAAGCGCGAAGTAAAAAGCTATCATGGCGAACAGCAAACTTGCGCAGGCCCAGTTGCCTTTCAGCTTTGACCAGTCGGCACGGAAAATATCCTTCCGATTCAGGATAACAGCTGCTCCGATGCCCAATGCAGCAAAGAAAGACTGTGCGGCAAAATAGCCGATATATGTGTTCTCAAACAATCCGAATATCTGCTTGCCGAAAAGCTTATACAAGGTAAGACAGACCACAACAATGAGAATAGTTAAACTTAAGTTTTTAATACGTGCCTTTGTATCCATCTTGTTCCCCTCTTTATGCATTACCAGCTAACGCAGGTATAAATGCGCCGTGGTCTTCTTTCTCGTTGCGGATAAGCGAACGGAATGCCTGGATCGTAGGGAAAATGACAACTGCAAGTAAGATTCCGTATGCGACGAATCCTGCAGTAGCATTTGAACTGTCGGCATAGTTAGCAACCGCAATTCCGCCGGACAAAACTGATGTACCCATGAGAAGAAAATCGTGGAGGAAATGGATGAGGATAGATTCACCGATTTCCCTTGTACGGAGCACCATCGCACACATGATCACGCCGAGGCAGCCTGCATGCAATATCTTCAGTGCAGCCAAAGCGACAGCTGCTGTATCTGCCATGTCGATATGACCTACGTGAACTTTTCCAAACCAGAGTGAAGAAATGATCACACAGGCAATAACCCAGCCGCGTGATTTTCCCAAAGGAGCAAGAATGCCGTTGAGAAGAATGCCTCTGAAATTGGCCTCTTCAAATACAGCGATGCCAAGGCAATAAACAAAAGCGCCAAGCAAAAGAGGAAATGCATTCGCAGGAGCAGATCCGTTCTTCACCATGCTGATCACGCTCCATAATACGAGCACTACGTCTGTGGCAAGGATCGGCCAGCTGAGTCTGAAAGCCTCTTTCAAGCCCTTCCCGCTGAAACGGATCCATTTTCTTCCGCCAAGGAAAACTAACGCAAGCACCGTGATCAGAGCAAGTACCATCTGGCCTGCGCCGGTTCCCAAAAGCGGATTGGACGGGATCACCATCGGTCCGAGAAGCAAACACACCGCACCAATGACCGGTACAAAATAGCAAACCAAAAGCGACACGACGAACTTGCCCCATGCGCGTCCCTTTGGCTTGCCTGTATTCACGCTGTTATCTGCCTGCTGATTATTGTTACTCATCTTCTACCTCCAAAAAACTCTCTTAAGTTCAAGTTATTTTCAATTCATTGATTGATGTCATCATTATCTTTTTGGGCAGCAGCTAAAACAATCAGCAATGATTCCGCCATATGATACTTAAGCGACAGGTCAGGTTTTAAGTGTCGAAAAAGTGCAAATCGGCTTTGAGCATCCTGCTATGTATTCAGGAAATCTTTTCGCTTTTTCGCCGAATGAACACAACTATGACTTGTTTCAGATTTGTTGATGTAAATTAGAAAATCAGACCGACAAAAAACTGGATTTCCTGTAAATCCGACTTTTTGTCGATGTAAATTAGAAAATCAGACCGACAAAATCTAAACATATCGAAAAGAAGGATTCACTCAAAACAAAAGACTGCCTCAAAAATGAAGCGCCCCCCGAAGTTTGTCCAACTTCGAGGGGTTCGTTTCAAAACGAGACAGTCCCTTAACTTAAATAATTAAACTGATATCAGTACGCCTGATGATATAGACTAAGGATATCTTCCTTGGTTGTTTTCCTGGGGTTGACTGCTAGGTTGCCGCTCTTCATGGAATATTCTGCCATTGCATCGAATTTGCTGCTGTCGACTCCGACTTCCTTCAATGAACCGGGGATCCCGAGTGATGTATTCAGGAAACGCAATTCATTTGCAAGGTATTCAGATCTGAATTCCGCTTTAGCAACGGGATCCACTGCTACACGGGTGTAGATCTCATAGTATTTTCCGGTGTCAGATTGCGCGTTAAACTCAACGACTACAGGAAGCAATACAGCATTTGCAAGTCCGTGCGCCACATCGAAATATGCACTTACAGGATGGCTCATTGCGTGGACGTCACCGAGTCTTGCGTGTGAGAATGCGATGCCGGCAAATAGCGATCCCAAAAGCATGCCTTCGGCAGCTTTGCGGTCTTTCCTGTCTGCAACATAGTCTCTGATGTTAGAACCTATAAGCTCTAATGCCTGAAGCGCCATCATGTCCGAGAATGGAGATGATGCAAGTGACAGATATGCTTCCAGCGCGTGTACCAGCGCGTCCACTCCGCAATATGCGGAAGTCTTTAACGGTACGGTGGTAATGAGTTCAGGATCAAGTATCACGTAAGAAGGCAGAAGATAAGTGCTTCCTACAGTGAGCTTATAATCTCTTGAATGATCGGTTATTACCGAGAAGGACGTAACCTCCGAACCGGGTCCCGCCGTAGTGGGAATAGCGATCATTGGAACTACAGGACCCGGGACCTTACCAACACCCTCGTAATCTGTAATCTTCCCGCCGTAGCTTCCTAATACCGCAACTGCCTTTGCAACGTCTAAAGGCGAACCTCCGCCGAATGCAACGATCAAATCTGCACCGCTCCCCTTGAACTTTGACGCAGCCTTTTCGACTGTATCCGTTGACGGATTCCCCTCAGTCTCCGTGAACGAGTCGCTGGCGATTCCGGCTTGTGCCAATTTCTCCTTGCACAGGTCAACATAACCTGCCTTCATAAGATGCGGACCTGAGACTATGAATGCTTTCGATGCACCGGTCTTACCTGCTATTGATGTAAGATCATTAAGGCTCCCCCAGCCGAAAAATACATTTTG
>JAGCXZ010000045.1 GCA_017961065.1 Lachnospiraceae bacterium | reverse complement strand
ATGATATAATGGGCGCAGAAACTGAAGCAAGGGAGCCGGAATATGATAACCAACCAGGTGATCCAGAAAACGATCGATGATGTAAGCGCGATCTCCAAAATGGAATTTTACGTGACCGACGGGTTTGGCCTGCAGGTGGCGCAGACCGGAAGTTTATCTATCGACAAGGAGACGGTGCTTGATTTTCTGCAGTCTTCGGCGCAGAGCCTGGAGATCGGAAAAGCCATGCTCTTCAAAGTGATGGATGAGGAGGAATGCGCATATGTCCTTGCCGCTCAGGGAGAAGAGGACCTGTTCCTGATCGGTAAGATCGTTGTCAGCCAGCTGCAGAATCTGATCGTTGCCTACAAGGACCGGGTGGACCGGAACAGCTTTTTCCAGAATCTGCTTCTGGACAACCTGCTGCTGGTGGATATCTATAACCGCGCGCAGAAACTGCACATTGAAGCGGTACAGTCCCGTGCGGTCTTTGTGATCGAAGTGAAATCCAAAAAAGATGTGGATGCCATGGAGATGGTAAAGGAACTGTTCTATACATCCAGAGGTGATTTTGTGACCTCCGTGGATGAAAGGTTTATTATCGTCATCAAGGCGCTGGAACAGAACGAATCCTATGAAACGCTTCAGGAAACGGCAGAGATGCTGATAGATATGTTGAATTCCGAAGCCATGACGAATGCCCGTGTCGCATACGGAACGATCGTTGATGAGATCAAGGGCTTGTCAAAATCATACAAGGAAGCAAAAATGGCGCTGGATGTAGCGGGTATCTTCTATGCGGAAAAATCGATCATCGCATATAATACGCTTGGGATCGGCCGGCTGATCTATCAGCTCCCGGTCAATCTGTGCCAGATCTTTATCCGTGAGATCTTCGGGGAGGACATTCCGGAAGAGATCGATGAAGAGATGCTGAATACCGTGAACAAGTTCTTTGAGAACAGCCTGAACGTTTCGGAGACCTCACGCCAGCTGTTCATTCACAGAAACACCCTGATGTACCGGATCGAGAAGCTGCAGAAAGCAACCGGACTGGATATCCGGACGTTTGATGACGCGCTTACCTTTAAGATCGCGCTGATGGTTGTAAACTATATGAAGTTCATCCGGGAAAACGACTGAAACAGAGAGTTCTATTCCACGCCACGCAGGGAAGCCTGCGCAACATAGGGCGTGACGATGTCAAGAAAGTGCAGAAGCGTTTCCTTGTCACAGGCATGAAGCGAGTGATCCGGAACAAAATCCGAATCCGTAAAAGACTGCAGATAATAAGCGGATGCGCCTTTGATCCATTCTCCGATCTTACGCATGATCTCTTCGTTATGATATTCGGCAACAACAGTTGTCCGGAATTCATATGACACGTTTCCCTGAAGCAGAAAAGCGACACTTTCCCGAACAGAATCCAGATCCGGCTTACTAAGTCCGCAGACGGAAGCATAGCCGTCCGGAGAAGATTTGATATCCATGGCAACGTGGTCAAGCAGACCATTCTTAACAAGGGATTTCAGCATGGACGGATTCGTGCCGTTGGTATCCAGTTTTAGGGCATAACCGAGGTCTTTGATCTTACCCGCAAACCGAGGAAGATCTTTTTGCAGGGTAGGTTCACCGCCTGTGATGCAGACCCCGTCCAGAATGCCTTTGCGGGATTTCAGAAAAGCCAGAACCTCCTCTTCCGAGAGCGTCGGTTCGTTTTCGGGGTGCAGCACGAGGTTCATGTTATGACAGAACGGGCAACGGAAATTACAGCCGCCGAAGAAAACGGTTGCGGCGACTTTGGACGGATAGTCCAGTAATGTTGTTTTTTGTAATCCGTGAATGACCATAAGGAAAGTATAGCACAAAATGAAGATTATTTCAGAAGACGAAAAATACATGAAAGAGGCGCTGAAGCAGGCTAAAAAAGCGTATGATCTCGGGGAAGTTCCGATCGGCTGCGTGATCGTACGGGACGGTAAGATCATTGCCCGCGGATACAACCGCAGAAATACGGACAAGAATACGCTCAGCCACGCAGAGATCAGCGCGATCCGGAAAGCCAGCAAGGTTGTGGGAGACTGGCGACTGGAAGGATGCCAGATGTATGTGACGCTCGAGCCGTGCCAGATGTGCGCGGGGGCCCTCGTGCAGTCGAGGATCGACCGTGTGGTGATCGGATGCATGAGTCCGAAATCCGGATGTGCGGGCTCTGTCCTGAATCTTTTGCAGATGGAAGAATTCAACCATCAGGTGGAGATCAAAAGCGGCGTGCTGGAGGAAGCCTGTGCCGCGATCCTGACGGAGTTCTTTGTTCATCTGCGGGAAAGAAACGCTATGGAAGCGGGGGATCATTGACAAATACCTCAAAGCCACATATAATTTGTGTTTGCAACCCCGGTGTGCATTGCATGGGTCTTGCGCAACGAAAATCTGTGAACCGTGTCAGGTCAGGAATGAAGCAGCACTAAACAGAACCTTTCGTGTGCCGCAAGGTCGCCTGTGCAAAACGCAGCCGGGGCTGTTTTTGCATATGCGGATTTGTTGCTTATTATCCTGAAATCAAGTAAAATGAAAAAGCGCAAGTCTATAAATGGAGAGGGTTCGTCAATGAAAAAAACCACAGAAGTAAAAAACGAAATAGCACAGGGTTGTCTGGATGCGAGACTGAACGACATCTATGTTGATGAAACGCTGCTGTCCTATCAGAAAGATAGGTATCTTGCGGCGATCGCACGTTTTGAAAGCCTCTACGGAGAAAAGGATATCGAGATCTACAGTGCGCCGGGCAGGAGCGAAGTCGGCGGCAACCACACCGATCATCAGCACGGTCAGGTTCTGGCAGCAGGGTTGAATCTGGATCTGATCGCCGTTGTGGCAAAAACGGATGACGGAGTGATCCGGATCGTATCGGATGATAAAACAATAGACCCGATCGATACAAAGGATCCGGCCAAAAAGGATGAAGAAGAAGGAACAAGTCAGGCGCTGATCCGCGGGGTTGTTGCAAGGCTGCAGGAAGACAATTATGCAACGGGCGGGTTTGAGTGTTTTATGACGAGTGATGTCCTGCGCGGTTCCGGTATGTCTTCTTCCGCGGCTTTTGAGGTTGCGATCGGAACGATCCTTTCGGGCTTATACAACAACATGGAGATCAGCCCCGTTTATATCGCGCAGGCAAGCCAGTATGCGGAGAATGTATACTTCGGCAAACCCAGCGGACTGATGGATCAGATGGCATCCTCTGTCGGAAGCCTCGTCAATATTGATTTTAAAGATCCCAAGGACCCGCTGATCAGAAAAGTGGATGTTGACTTTGCAACGTTTCATCACAGCCTTTGTATTGTGGATACCAAGGGTGATCATGCAAACCTGACGCCGGAATATGCGGCGATCCCCGAAGAACTGAAAAAGCTCTGCTCCTATTTTGGCTGTGATTATTTAAGAGAGCTGGATGAAAAGAGATTCTATGATGACCTTACCGGTGCACGTCGCGCTGCCGGTGACAGGGCGGTTCTGCGTGCAATGCATGTTTATGATGACAACAAGCGTGTGAGTCTGCAGGTGGAGGCTCTGCAGGATGGCAGGTTTGATGATTTTAAGGACCTGATCATCGAGTCCGGAAGAAGTTCATTCCAGTATCTTCAGAATGTATACCCGAACAGTGATGTGCAGAACCAGAGCGTTTCGATCGGACTTGCACTCAGCGAGCGGTTCCTGAAGGGCAAGGGAGCGTGGAGAGTACATGGCGGCGGTTTTGCCGGCACGATCCAGGCTTTCGTACCGGATGAAATGGTGGAATCCTATCGTCTGGAAATGGACAGGTGTTTCGGAGAAGGCAGCTGCCGCGTACTGAAAGTACGCAAATACGGCGGTATGCAGGTGCTGTAGGAGCGAAAGGATAAATATGAGAGACCTTTATATTGCGGCGCTTGCCGAATATGCCGTACAAAACGGACTGATCCCGGAAGAGGAGCGCATTTATTCCATCAATCTGCTGCTCGATGTGCTGCATCTGGATGAATTTGAGATGCCATCGGATCCGGACGCGGTTTCGGAAAGATCAAAAGATCTGGAATCCGTACTCGGTTTTCTTCTGGATGATGCCATAGAGCGCGGTCTGATCGAAGACAGTATCGTGTACAGGGATCTGTATGATACAAAGATCATGAACTGTTTTGTGCCCCGTCCGGCGGAAGTGATCCGCACCTTCCTGGACAAATACAAAGTATCTCCGCAGGAAGCAACGGACTATTTCTACAAGATCTCGAAGGCATCGGACTATATCCGCACGTACCGGATCGCCAAAGATATCAAATGGAAGACAAAAACACCTTACGGCGATCTGGACATTACGATCAATCTGTCCAAACCCGAAAAAGATCCCAAAGCGATCGCGGCCGCAAGGAACGCGAAGCAGGCAGGTTACCCGAAATGCCAGCTGTGCGTGGAGAACGAAGGGTATGCCGGAAGGGCAAACCATCCCGCAAGGGAAAATCACCGCATCATGCCTGTTACAATCTGCGGACAGGACTGGGGATTCCAGTATTCTCCCTATGTTTATTTCAATGAGCACTGCATACTGCTGAACCGGAAACATGTGCCCATGACGATAGACAGAGCGGCGTTTGAGAAACTGTTTGATTTCATCAGGCAGTTCCCGCATTACATGATCGCATCCAATGCCGATCTTCCGATCGTGGGAGGCTCCATCCTCTCGCATGAGCATTTTCAGGGCGGAAACTATGAGTTCCCGATGGCGAAAGCGGAGATGGAAGAAACCGTGAAGATCAAGGGGTATGAGGACACCGAAGCCGGGATCCTGAACTGGCCGATGTCCGTGATCCGTATCAGGAACCGGGACGCTTCCCGTCTGGTGGATCTGGCGGAGCATATCTTAAAATGCTGGCGCGCCTATACGGATGAAGAAGCCTTTATCCTTGCCGAAACGGACGGAGAGCCGCATAATACCATTTCGCCGGTGGCCAGAAAGCGCGGAGATCTTTACGAGATGGATCTGGCCCTGCGGAACAATATCACAACGGAAGAAAGACCGCTGGGTGTTTATCATCCCCGGCCGGATTATTTTCACATCAAAAAGGAAAACATCGGGATCATCGAGGTAATGGGTCTTGCGATCCTGCCCTCCAGACTCAAAACGGAACTGGATGCGCTGGCGGACAAAATGCTTGACGGCTCCGATCTGCGAAAAGATGAAGTGCTTGAAAAGCACGCTGACTGGGCAGAGGAGATCATGGCAAGGCGCAAGGGAGAACTGACCGGAGACAACATCCGGGAGATCCTGCAGGAAGAAGTCGGAAAAGTGTTTGCAGGCGTGCTTGAGGATGCCGGCGTATTCAAGAAAACAGACGCAGGGAAAAAACAGTTCCTTCGTTTTCTGGAAAGCCTGTGATCGTGTAAAATGCACGGATTGTTCCGTTGAAAGAGCGATTTTCGTGTGCTATAATGTGACAGATGTAAACTATCAACATATTCCACAAAGGAGACCATATGGAAAACTTAGAACTTCAAAAAACAGCCAACGAGATCCGGAAAGGAATCGTTACAGCTGTACACGCGGCGCATGCCGGACATCCCGGAGGATCTCTCTCATGCGCAGACATCATGACGTTTCTTTATTTTGAAGAGATGAACATCGACCCGAAGGATCCGCAGAAAAAGGACAGGGACAGATTCGTTCTTTCCAAAGGACACTGTGCACCTGCACTGTATTCCGCTCTTGCACACAGAGGCTATTTCCCTGTGGACGAGCTTGTGACACTGCGTAAGCTGGGTTCCCATCTGCAGGGACATCCCTGTATGCAGCACACACCGGGCGTGGACATGAGCAGCGGCTCTCTCGGACAGGGTATTTCCGTTGCAACGGGCATGGCTCTTTCGGCTAAACTGTCCAATGATGATTATCGCGTATATACGCTGCTTGGCGACGGAGAGCTTGCGGAAGGTCAGGTTTGGGAAGCAGCCATGTTTGCCGGTCACAAGAAACTGGATAATCTGGTTGTGATCGTAGACAACAACGGTCTGCAGATCGACGGTCCGATCACGGAAGTCTGTGATTCCAACCCGATCGACAAGAAGTTCGAAGCTTTCAATTTTCATGTGATCACAATAGATGCGCATGATTTTGATGCGATCAGGAAAGCATTCCAGGAGGCACGCAATACCAAGGGAATGCCGACGGCTATCATCGCAAAGAGTACAAAGGGTAAAGGCGTATCCTTCATGGAGAACAGTGTTGCATGGCATGGTGTTGCGCCAAACGATGAACAGTATGCAATCGCAATGGCAGACTTGGAGAAAGTAGGTGAAGCATTATGTCAGAAGTAAAGAAGATCGCAACAAGAGTCAGCTACGGTAATGCGCTGGTGGAGCTGGGCAATGAGCATGACAATCTGGTTGTTTTGACTGCAGACCTTGCGGCAGCGACCAAGACCGATATCTTCATGAAAGCGCATCCCGACAAACATATCAACTGCGGTATCGCGGAAGCAAACATGACGGATATTGCCGTAGGACTTGCGGCAACCGGTAAAGTTCCTTTTGCGTCATCTTTTGCAATGTTCTCCGCAGGCCGTTCGTTTGAACAGGTTCGCAACAGTATCGGCTATCCGCACATGAATGTAAAGATCGGTGCGACACACGCCGGGATCTCTGTCGGCGAAGACGGCGCATCCCATCAGTGTAACGAAGATATCGCGCTTATGCGTACCATCCCGGGCATGGTGATCATCAACCCGGCAGATGATGTGGAAGCAAGAGCAGCCGTAAAGGCAGCTTATGATTATGTCGGACCGGTTTATCTGCGGTTTGGCAGAGCAGCCGTACCTGTTTTCAATGATGAGGCAACGTATCATTTTGAAATGGGTAAGGGTATTGTTCTCAAAGAAGGTAAGGACGTTACAATCGTTGCAACAGGTCTGACCGTTCCCGAATCCGTAGAGGCTGCAAAGATGCTTGCGAATGACGGCATCGATGCCGAAGTGATCAACATCCATACGATCAAGCCGCTGGATGAGGAGCTGATCGTCAAGAGCGCACGCAAGACCGGAAAAGTCGTTACTGCAGAGGAACACTCCATCATCGGCGGACTTGGCGGCGCTGTTTGCGAAACGCTGAGCGAGAAGTGCCCGACACCGGTATACCGGATCGGAATGAAGGATGTATTCGGAGAGTCCGGTTCCGCAGCCGCACTGATCCACAAATATGAGCTCGATGCGGAAGGAATTTATCGTCAGGTAAAGGAATTCCTCGGCAAGTAATATATGAAAGAATTATTGAAATTTGTTCCTGTCCGGAAAGACCCGGTATGGGGCAGCGAGTATTGGACAGTATCCGCGCATCCGTCCGGAGACTGCATGGTGGCTGAAGGCACATATGCGGGAATGAAGCTTTCGGAGTTATGGGAAGCGCACAGAGAACTCTTCGGCAATACAGAAGGAGACCGGTTTCCGCTTTTGGTCAAAGTCATTGAAGCCAAAAAGGATCTGAGCATTCAGGTCCACCCGGATAACGCTTACGCGAAAGAGCATGAAAACGGTTCTCTCGGAAAATCAGAGTGCTGGTATATCATGGAGGTCGGGCAGGATGGCAGACTGGTTCTGGGGCATCATGCAGAGTCCGAAGCGCAGGCCGACGAATGGATCAAAGCCGGCAGATGGGGTGATTTTATCAGATACATACCGGCAGAAACGGGTGAATTCATCCAGATCGATCCGGGTACGGTACATTCGATCTGCGGCGGGATCAAACTGACCGAGATCCAGCAGAACTCCGATATCACGTACCGGCTGTATGATTACGGCCGCCTGGTGGACGGAAAAGAAAGACCGCTGCACATCAGGGAATCCCTGGATGTGATCGGTATTCCGGACCGGAGCGAAAAAAACATATTCCATGATTTTCCCGTAAACGGACATAAAACGCCTTACTATCAGGTCCGTAAGCATGTGATCGAAACGCAGTGCGAATTGGAGCAGACAGAAGCATTTCAGATCATCAGTGCCGTAAAAGGATCCGGTGAGATAGACGGTGTTACGATCGGGGAAGGTGAATCGCTGATCGTTCCTTACGGATACGGAACATACAGGATCACAGGACAAATTGAGATATTGATTACCAGTCTGTAGATGCAGTATAATGATGTATGAACAGGTACTGGCCGCCACCAGATACGAACGCGATCTGGTGGCTTTTTTGTAGGGATCAAGAACTTTTTTGATCAGAGAAAGTGAAGGAACTATGAAAAAATACGGAGCGCTGGAAGCCGGCGGAACAAAAATGGTATGTGCCCTGGGATTGTCTGACGGAACTATTCTGGACCAGACATCCATTCCGACAACAACGCCGGAGGAAACGGTTAACCGGATCGCGGATTATTTTCGCGGAACGGAGATCGTAGCACTTGGCGTAGCCACCTTCGGACCGGTTGACGTGAAAAAGGGATCGCCGACATACGGCCGCATCCTGAACACTCCCAAGCTGGCATGGCAGAACTACGACCTTCTGTCAGCGCTGAAGCAGAGGATCCCCGTTCCCATGGAGATCGATACGGATGTGAACGGCTCCTGCCTGGGCGAGCTGACATTCGGATGCGCCAAAGGCCTGGACAGTGTGATCTACATCACGATCGGAACAGGCGTGGGTGTCGGTATCGCGATCAACGGACAGCTGATGCACGGCATGCTTCATCCGGAGGCCGGGCACATTCTGTTGAACAAGCATCCGAAGGATACATATAAGGGAAAATGCCCGTTCCATCCGAACTGCATGGAAGGACTCTGCGCGGGTCCTGCGAACGAGGAAAGATGGGGCGCAAAGGCGGAAACCCTGCAGGATAGGCAGGAAGTCTGGGAACTGGAAGCATACTACATCGCACAGGCGGCGGTAAACTTTATCTGCACGCTTTCCCCCAGGAAAATCATTCTGGGAGGCGGTGTCATGCATCAGGAGCAGTTATTTCCGCTGATCAGACAGAAAACAAAAGAAATGCTGAACGGATATATCGATACGGCGGAACTTCGGGATATGGAGAACTATATCGTACCGGCAAGCCTGCATGACGACCAGGGCATCATGGGTGCGGTGCAGCTTGCAAAGTGGGCAGAGAATGGCACAGATAATCGAGTATTTTAAAAAGAGATACGGCAAGGAAAAGACCGAAAAGAGCGAGCCGGAAGACTATAAAAAGAAACTGGCCAGGCACCGCCTTGCGATCCTTTACAGGATCCTGCTGGCGATCGCGATCATAGCAGCTGTCGGCGCGGTGCTGTTCTTTAATTATAAGAACAGGGTTTTTACGGACTATGATACGATCAACCAGATCTCTTTGTCGGAAGCAACCACGGCGAATTACCTGAATCTGAACGGAAACGTACTCAGATTCAGTAAAGACGGCGCATCGGCGTTCAATGCGACCGATGATATGCTTTGGAACCAGACTTATGAAATGCAGAATCCGACGATCGATATCTGCGGAGACTATGCGGCGATCGGTGATTATAAAGGAACGCGGATCTATGTGTTTAACGGCAACGGCATGCAGGGAGAGATCGACACAACGCTTCCGGTACAGACATTCTGCGTTTCGGGAACCGGGAATGTCGCGACCGTACTGGAGGAGAATGAGATCACCTGGGTGCGGCTGTTCAACAAGACCGGCGAGCTGATCGCAAATGACAGGACCACAATGGCAAAGAGCGGATATCCTGTCCGCATTTCGATCTCGCCGGACGGGATCATGATGGGCGTGTCCTATCTGCGGATCGATACCGGTGCCATGTCATCGTCCGTTGCGTTTTATAATTTCGGAGCGGTCGGACAGAATGAGATCGATAATCTGGTGAGCGGTTATGATTATCCGGAATCGATCATATCCGAAGTGGCGTTTATGAACGAGAAAACGGCATTTGCAGTCGGGGATGACCGCCTGGTGCTGTTTACGGGAGCCCAGAAACCGGAACTGGAAGCACAGGTTCCGATCGAAGACGAGATCAACAGCGTGTTTTACGGGAAGGATTATATCGGCCTGGTCTTCATGGAAACGAACGGGGAGACCCTGTATCGCATGGATGTTTATGATACAAAGGGAGAACTTGTTCAAACGCTGAGGTTTAATCTGGACTATAAAGACATCATGTTCCAAAAAGACCAGATCATCGTATATAACAGTGATGAATGTATCATATTTAATATGCAGGGAACGGAAAAATTCCACAGTACGTTCCATCATTCGATCATCACGATGATCCCTCTTTCGGGTCAGAACAGGTATCTGCTCGTATCCGGAACATCTATGGAGGAAATACAATTAAAGTAATGGAAATGAATTTTCTGCTGATCGCAGTCCTTTCGGTTTTTGCGTTCTGCGTTGTTCAGGGATATCGGAAAGGATTCCTTCGCATCATTATCTCTCTTGCAGGGATCATCCTGATCATCGGTGCTGTTTTTATCATTTCGCCGCATATCAGCGATTTTCTGATCAACAAGTCCAGCGTATATGATTCGCTGAAGGGAAAAGTAGGTCAGGTCTTTGAAGATGATAACTCCAAACTGGATAATACGATTCCCGAGAACCAGGATATGACGATCGAGTCCTATCAACTTCCGGAGCTGCTGAAGAATGCGCTGAAGAAGAACAATACGGACGAGATGTATAAAAATCTCATGGTTGATATATTTGAGGACTATATTTCAGGGTATCTTTCGAGGCTGATCCTGAAGGCATCCTCTTTCATCGGCGTCTTTCTGGTGTTGTCCATTATTTTATGGCTGGCGCTCAAGAGCGCGGACCTGATCGCGAAGATTCCTATTATAAAAGGACTCAATAAGTTTCTCGGGCTGATCGCAGGATTTGTCAAAGCGCTGATGATTACCTGGATCTTCTTCGTTGTCGTCGTCATGTTCCTGGGAAATGAAACCGGCGGCAAGCTGATGGAGGAGATCTACAAGAGTCCGATCCTGACCTTTTTATTTAATGAAAATATCCTGATGAAATACCTGACCTGATCGGGTTTTCATGCTTTAAGACAGCGGTTTGAAAAAATCCGCAAAAAATCCGAGAAATTCCCGAGAAAGTCATTGACAAGGCAAAAAACGGGTGATAATATATATAGGCTGCACGGTTTGTTGCAGCCTATTATTGTGGATGCACCTTGAAAATTTAACAGTACAACCAACCCCGAAATCTGTGCCATATCTGCGAAGCGGATGTGGCGCCAAGTAACACCGCAAGGTGTTACAGAACAGAATTAATTCCT
>JAGCXZ010000044.1 GCA_017961065.1 Lachnospiraceae bacterium | reverse complement strand
TTGATGATTCACCGGAGGCGAAATATACGAACCCGCGGCTTACGACCGTATCAAGAGAGAACTACAAAGCAGGCTACGCGGCCTGCGCGAAGCTGCTGTCCGACTATTCGCCGGATGAGAACGGGAAACTCAAGACCCTGCAGACCAGCGTCATCAAACGTGAGAGCTGCGGATGCGTGAGCAGGGAGGATTTCGATCAGGAGAAGTTCCGCAGGATCCACTTCCGCGGTCTGAACACTCAGCAGTTCTTTATGCTTGAGACCAGACGTCTCTATGCGGATCTGACTGCCGTTAAGACACTGGATGATCTCAGGGAGATCCTGACGCCCTATGTGAAGCACATGAAGTGCGATGATTTCTATCTGTGCTTAAGCAACGAGTGGGAAGGGTTCGCGGACGATTACATTACGGAAGGCTACGGGAGCGGCACCTATCTGGCGTTCAGCCAGGCGCAGCATGCGCACCGTGATCTGGCAAGCTTCGGGATCGACCAGCTGATCGAGGGTCTGCAGGATAAGAGCCTCGGCAGGAACTGTTTCGTGGTCGTTCCGATCCATTTTGCGGACAGGATGTTCGGCTACGTGATCATCTCCAACAGCGATTATACGTTTGATTGTCCGCTGTTCCAGAACTGGCTTCAGATCATCGGATACGGTCTGGAATCGATCCGCAAGGAAAACATCCTCGCCTCGATGGGCAAGAAGCTGGATTCCCTTTGGATCTACGACAATCTGACCGGCCTTTACAACAGGGACGGATTCAACAAGTACGCTTTGCCGGTATGGCTCGAATGTGCCAGGGAGCAGAAAGAAGTATCCATGTTCTTCGTGGATCTGGACGAACTGAAAAAGGTGAACGATGTGTACGGGCATGATGTCGGAGACCGCTTCATCAAAGCGGTTGCCGCGATCTTAAAGAAACGCAAACATCACGGTGAAGTGATCATGCGTTTCGGCGGAGACGAATTCGTGATCCTGGATTCGGGAATGTCGCAGGAGGAAGCGCGCAGCTTCTGTGATGCGGTATATGCCGATGTGGATGATTACAACAAGATGCACAATCTGCCGACGAAGATCTCCGTTACGATCGGCTATTACCTGACCGTACCCGAAGACGCCGAAGGCCTGGATCTTGCGATCGAAGCTGCTGATTCGAGGAAATACGAGGACAGGAGAGAGAAAGACGCTCAGTGACCGTCTTCCGTGATCTCGGAATCTTTTTCGGATGACTCCGGCTCACTGTCCTGAACGGGACGGTACATGCGCAGCACATTCCTGATCCAGACGATCACAAAGAAGGTGATCGGGAGCAGGATCGTAGCCGCAACGGACGCACGGAACAGATCGTTGGTAAATGGAGTATTGATGATGGCGCTGATCAGTGTCAGAAGATAGAGCAGGACAAGGAGCGCTACTGTTATGATGGCAAGTATCTTTTTCATGAGCCCATTATAGCATCCGCCGCTGCTCCGCTCAAGCATAAGGCATTCTTGCTTTCATGAATGTGAAGCACTAATATAGAACAAGAGGCGACCCATGATCCTATTTGAACTAAGCAGACAACTTGATATCAGACTATACCGCACGATGAACGCTTTGGACAAAAACTACGGAGCGGTGGGAAAATATATCCTTGTGGATGACACCTTCATCCTGCTCGGGTATGACCATTCCGTCAGGATCAACATGCTGACGAGAGAACTGTCCGCCGATGCGGCCATGCGCTCTTTTGAGATCGATTCGGAACCGATCATGTGGTTCTCGGAGGAATCCGCGGAATCCAATGTCATCACCATGATCTCCAACGCGATGCGGCAGTGGCTGAACGTGGATGCGATGCGCCAGTCCGAATTGTACGAAGCGCTGGAGTCCGTGAACCGCGTTTTGTCGCGATATAATTTACGCATTCTGTTTGATATGGACAGCATGTGCATTTACTATGACGGCGAGTCCATGACGTTTGAGCAGGCCCTGAACCACATCATGGAAATGGATGCGGAAAAGGAGACCGAGGCGTTTCTGCCGGAGTGGTTCTCGGAGGCGGAGTACTTAAGGAGTGCGAACCGTCTCGAGGAAGCGGCGCAGAGATATGAGAAGGTCTTAAAGTTTACGAACCGCTCACAGCCGATCTACACGACGAGTGCGTTCCATCTGGCCGAATGCTACTATTTCTTAAGCAACTACGACAGAGCAGTCAAGCTTTACTACCGCTGCAATCTGGAGTTCATACCGAGCGCGGATGATTTTTACATCCATCTGGGACACGCCCTGCTGGACGAGAAGATGAAGAAGTACGAGAGACAGATCAAGATCTTCTACCACTGCAGGATCGACCCCGAGTATGCCCTGAACCATAAGCCGGCCATGGAAGCGGCCGGGAATGAGGTCGCGGATGTCTTCGACGAGTACGAGAGGACATGCCTTGACATGGGTATGAAGAAGTATGCCGAGCACAGGAACCACATGCCCAAGGATGCGGATGACATCGACGAGATCCTGGCGCTTGATCTGGAAGACGCATCGGCAAAATCAGGACCGCCGCGCAAATACGAGAACATCACGCTGATCGAGCAGCCCGTTCAGGAGGACATCGGCAGCAAGACATGGAACGAACTGCTGGCGGACGCGCTGGATTACTACATTTCCGGCGAATACCAGAAAGCGTTTGAGATCTATCTGCGCATGAAAGAGGAGGTCGGCGAGGATACCGACTATGCCACATGGGTATGGTTCATGCTGGCCAAGCTCTATATTATCGCAGAGGAGTACGAGAAAGCCCAGGAAGCGCTGAATCACTGCGATCCGAACCGCTTCGGACTCGTGTACCGGCTCGATGATTTCCTGATCCTTTATGCGCATACCAGGATCGTGTGCGACGACTTTGAGAGCAACGTCAATTACCGCAGGCTGATCCGCGGCAGGATTGATTTTTACTTCGCAAAATACGACCAGGCTTACCAGCAGATGACAAGGGAACTGCTCCTGATGAATTCCTACGGCAAGTACGAGCAGGAGTGCATGGAGAACGCGCGCGCCTCGCTTTCGGACAAGCTTCCGCAGGAGACGGAGGAGACGGAAAATAAAACGAGAGTCGAGTCTTCCCTAGCCAAGGGGCTTTTGAAGTTTTTCCGAGAAAAGAAGTGATTTTTGTGCCCGGATATGGTACAATGGGCGCATGAACGTCGGCTGTGATCCCTGCACCACGGATCGGAGCTCAGACACAAAATATTATTTACAGGAAGGTGACGAGAATGGGATTAATCAAAGCGATTGCCGCAGCAGCGGGTTCCGCCCTGGCTGATTCATGGCGCGAGTATTTTTACTGCGAATCCATGAGTGCCGATGTAATGATCGTAAAGGGTGTGAAGCGAACCGGAGGAAAGAGCTCCAACACGAAGGGAAGCGACAACCTGATCAGTAACGGATCCATCGTTGCGGTCAACGACGGACAGTGTATGCTGATCGTGGAACAGGGTAAGGTTGTGGAGGTCTGCGCCGAGCCCGGCGAGTTCGTATGGGATGCTTCCACAGAGCCGAGTATCTTCTACGGAAGTCTCGGTGAGAACATCAAGAAGTCTTTCATGCAGATCGGAAGACGTTTCACCTTTGGCGGCGACACGGCAAAAGATCAGAGAGTTTACTACGTAAACACGAAGGAACTGGTAGGCAACAAGTACGGCACAGCCAATCCGGTGCCGTTCCGTGTGGTTGATAAGAACGTCGGCCTGGATGTGGACATCTCGATCCGCTGCCATGGCGAATATTCTTATAAGATCGTGGATCCGGTTCTGTTCTATACGCACGTTGCAGGTAATGTAACGAACGAATATACAAGGGATAAGATCGATTCCCAGCTGAAATCCGAACTGATGACTGCTCTGCAGCCGGCATTTGCCAAGATTTCCGAGAAGGGCGTACGTTATTCCGCACTGCCCGGTCATACGGAAGAGATCGCTGAGGCGCTCAACGAAGTTCTGTCCCAGAAGTGGGGCGAGCTGCGCGGCCTGGCTGTTGTTTCCTTCGGTGTAAACAGCGTAACGGCTTCCGAGGAAGACGAGCAGATGATCAAGACCATGCAGACGATGACCAATCCTGCAATGGCTGCTGCAAGACTGAACGCGGCAAGAGCAAATGCTATGGAAGACGCTGCAAAGAATACTTCCGCAGGTCCGATGATGGCATTCGCAGGCATGAACATGGCCAACATGGCAGGCGGCGGCAACGTGGACAATCTTTATGCGATGGCAGCACAGCAGCAGGCGGCTCAGCAGCAGGCTGCAGCAACGGCAGCGGCAGCTGCTCCGGCAGGTTGGACATGCGCATGCGGCCAGACAGGCAACACAGGCAAGTTCTGTGCGGAGTGTGGCGCACCGCAGCCTTCCGAAGAAGGTTGGACATGCACCTGCGGTACCGTGAACAAAGGCAAATTCTGCCAGAACTGCGGTGCCAAGAAGCCTGCAGGCGCACCGGTTTACAAGTGCGACAAGTGCGGCTGGGAGCCGGAAGACAAGTCGAATCCGCCGAAGTTCTGTCCGGAATGCGGCGATCCGTTCGATGACGATGACATCCAGCAGTAGCAGATTGTTTTTTCGCACAAATAATTATTTTTTAGATAGCAACAGGAATTAGGGTTTGATATAATACCATAGGGCTGTTTCACAAGCCCTATGGTATTATTTTTAGGATTCAATTATGGTATATAACAACATTCTGGAGGCGATCGGGCATACACCGATCGTCCGTTTGCACAAAGTGACAGATCCTTCCATGGCTGAGGTCCTTGTGAAATACGAGGGCCTTAATATCGGCGGTTCCATCAAGACGCGTACCGCCTACAACATGCTCAAGAAAGCGGAGCAGGAGGGCCTGATCCATGAGTCCGGGATCTGTGTGATCTCGGATGAGGAGGCTTTAAATACCGCCAGAAGACTGATGCGTGAGGAAGGCATCATGTGCGGGATCTCTTCCGGATCCAATGTGGCGGCGGCGCTCAAAATGGCTAAGATCCTGGGACCGGGGAATACCGTTGTAACGATCCTGCCGGATACCGGGGACCGTTATTTTTCCACCGTATTATTTGAGGATGACGCATCGCCTGAAAGCGGTGCATGAGATATGACGACGCGGGCTTTCGCGTCGTTCTTTGCATGGATCGCCGGCCTGCCTTATGAAAGGCAAATCCAGAGAGGACCGGCAAAGTGAGAAACAGGAGGGAAACATGAAAAAAAGGGATGACATCAACAAGATTCTGATCATCGGGTCGGGCCCGATCATCATCGGTCAGGCATGCGAGTTCGACTATTCGGGCACACAGGCCTGTAAGGCACTCAAGAAGCTCGGCTATGAGATCGTGCTGGTCAATTCCAACCCGGCAACGATCATGACCGATCCGGAGACTGCGGATGTCACCTATATCGAGCCGCTGAACTTAGAGCGTCTGACGCAGATCATCGAAAAGGAGAGACCGGACGGACTGCTGCCCAACCTCGGCGGACAGACCGGCTTGAACCTCTGCTCCGAACTCAATGAGGCCGGCGTGCTTGATAAATACAATGTGCAGGTCATCGGCGTGCAGGTGGATGCGATCGAAAGAGGTGAAGACCGGATCGCGTTCAAGAAGACGATGAAGGAGCTCGGGATCGAGATGGCCCGTTCCGAAGTTGCCTACTCCGTGGATGACGCGCTGCATATCGCGGATCAGCTCGGTTACCCCGTTGTACTGCGCCCCGCTTATACGATGGGCGGTGCAGGCGGCGGCCTGGTCTATAACGTGGATGAATTAAAAACGGTCTGCGCGAGAGGTCTGCAGGCCAGTATGGTCGGACAGGTTCTTGTCGAGGAATCGATCCTCGGCTGGGAAGAACTCGAACTGGAAGTTGTAAGGGATGCGACCGGACAGATGATCACGGTCTGCTTCATCGAGAACATCGATCCGCTCGGTGTGCATACCGGCGACTCGTTCTGTTCCGCACCGATGCTGACGATTTCTGAGGATGTGCAGAAAGAACTGCAGCGTCAGGCCTATAAGATCGTGGATGCCATCGAGGTCATCGGCGGCACGAACGTGCAGTTTGCAAGGAACACGCAGGACGGCAGGATCATCGTGATCGAGATCAATCCCAGAACGTCCCGTTCTTCGGCACTGGCTTCCATGGCGACCGGTTTCCCGATCGCGCTGGTATCCTCGATGCTGGCTGCAGGTCTGGACTTAAAGGACATTCCCTGCGGCAAATACGGAACGCTGGATAAATACGTGCCGGACGGCGACTATGTGGTGATCAAGTTCGCCAGATGGGCATTTGAGAAATTCAAAGGAGCCGAGGACAAGCTCGGTACGCAGATGCGCGCCGTCGGCGAAGTCATGAGCATCGGCAAGACCTATAAAGAAGCATTCCAGAAAGCGATCAGGTCGCTTGAGATCGGCTGCTACGGTCTGGGGCATGTGAAGGACTATGACAGCCTGACAAAGAAGGAACTGCTGGACAGACTGCATGTACCCACATCCCAGAGACAGTTCCTGATGTACGAGGCGATCCGCAAAGGCGCCACAACGGACGAGCTTTACGCGATCACGAAGATCAAACCTTACTTCATCGATCAGATGAGAGAACTCGTCGAAGAAGAAGAGGAACTGATGAAGCAGGAGGGGAAGGTTCCTGCAACAGAAGCCCTTCGCAAGGCAAAGCAGGACGGTTTCTCGGACCGGTACTTAAGCATGCTGCTCAAAGTATCCGAGGATGAGATCCGCAAGGCAAGACTGGACGCGGGCATCGTGGAGAGATGGGAAGGCGTGCATGTCAGCGGTACGGAGGACAGCGCTTACTATTATTCCTCCTACAACCTGAAAGAGGACGCGCCTGTTTCCGACAATCCGAAGAAGATCATGATCCTCGGCGGCGGTCCGAACAGGATCGGCCAGGGTATCGAATTTGACTACTGCTGCGTACATGCGGCCAAGGCTCTTAAGAAACTCGGCTTTGAGACGATCATCGTTAACTGCAATCCGGAAACGGTTTCCACGGACTACGATACATCCGACAAATTATACTTTGAGCCGCTGACGCTCGAAGATGTGCTCTCGATCCACGAGAAGGAAAAACCGCTCGGCGTGATCGCGCAGTTCGGCGGACAGACACCGCTCAACCTGGCGGCGTCCTTAAAGAAGAACGGCGTCAATATTCTCGGCACCACGCCCGAGACCATCGATATGGCTGAAGACCGTGACCTGTTCCGCGCGATGATGGATAAGCTCAACATTCCGATGCCGGAATCGGGCATGGCCGTTGATGTGGACGAGGCGATCGAGATCGCCGGCCGGATCGGCTATCCCGTTATGGTTCGCCCTTCCTATGTGCTTGGCGGACGCGGCATGGAAGTGGTGCATGATGATGAGCATATGCGTGTCTACATGGCAGCGGCAGTCGGCGTGACACCGGACCGTCCGATCCTGATCGACCGGTTCCTGCAGAACGCGATGGAGTGCGAAGCGGATGCCATTTCAGACGGAGAGCATGTATTCGTTCCTGCCGTCATGGAACATATCGAACTGGCAGGCGTACACTCCGGCGACAGTGCCTGCGTGCTGCCTTCCAAGAACATCTCCGAGAAGAATGTGGAGCTGATCCGTGAATATACGATGAAGATCGCAAGAGAGATGAACGTCAGAGGCCTGATGAACATGCAGTACGCGATCGAGAATGATAAGATCTATGTGCTCGAGGCCAATCCCAGAGCCAGCCGTACGGTTCCCCTGGTATCCAAGGTCTGCGATATCCGTATGGTTCCGCTTGCCACCGAAGTCATTACATCGGAGCTGACCGGCAATCCTTCGCCGATCCCGCAGTTAAAGCGGCAGAAATTCCATCACTGCGGCGTGAAGGAAGCGGTGTTCCCGTTCAATATGTTCCAGGAAGTCGATCCGCTGCTCGGACCCGAGATGCGCTCCACCGGAGAGGTACTCGGTATGGCGGAAAACTTCGGCGAGGCCTTCTACAAGGCACAGGAAGCAACGCAGACCAAACTCCCGCTTTCGGGTACCGTTCTGATCAGTGTCAACGACAATGACAAAAAGGATCTCGTGGAAGTGGCCAAAGGCTTTGCGGACTGCGGGTTCGATCTGATCGCAACGGGCGGCACCTGCGACATGATCGTGGACGCGGGCATCCCCTGCACCAAGATCTTCAAACTTCAGCAGGGCAGACCGAATGTGCTGGATGCGATCACCAACAAGCAGGTGGATCTCGTGATCAATACACCGGATGACAAGAAGGGTGCCATGGATGATTCCTACATCCGCAAGGGCGTGATCAAGGCCCGCATCCCTTACGTATCCACGATGGCCGCAGCCAAGGCTTCCATAGCCGGTATCCGCGCCATGAAGGAGACGAGAGGCAGCGTAAAATCACTGCAGCAGTTCCACGCCGAGATCGAAGAAGTGAATGAGTGATAATTTTCAGACAGGTTTCGGACGGAAAACGAAGTTGTCTTGCAATTTTACTTATCATATGTTAAAATAATCGAGTGGGGAGTGACGTATTCATGAGGTAAAGTATGGCCACGAAGACCAAAGCACCCATGATCGAACAGACTCTCTATGCTTGCATGGAAATGATTCCCGGCGGCTTTTGTGTTGTGCAGAAAAGAGATCACTACAAGATCGCTTTTGCAAACCGTAAGCTGGCCGGGATGCTTGGTTATGAGGGAAAAGAAGCAAGACGTGCTCTTAAGAAGGACGTCTTTTCCTATGTGGTCGACGCGGACAAGATCCGGCTCAGGGAATGCTTTGACCGCGCCAAAGACGTAACGACAACGATGCAGTTAAACCGCAAGGACGGAACCGTACGGCACATGGTCCTTGAGATCAGCACGAGCATGCTTTCCTCCGGGATCAGGCAGTACCTGATCGCCGTTTCCGATGCAGAGGAAGTCAATGAGGAGCTGCAGGATAAATTAAAAACATATGAGCACAGATTCCAGCTGGACCAGCTTTCCGGACTCTATAACAAAGAGGCTTTCTACCGGATCGCGGAAGATATGCTGCGGCGCGACAGGGAGCAGGAATATGTGATCGGCCAGTGGAATTTCGACAGGTTCAAGGCCGTCAACGAACTCTACGGCAGCGCGATCGGAGATCAGATCATAACGGATTTCGGACAATTCATGAAATCCTTCTTTGCGGATTGTGGGATCCAGGGCAGACTCGAGGCGGACCATTTCGTAACCTGCTGCAGAAAGGATTTTCTGGATGCGCATGCGCAGGAGATCGACGATCTGCTGTGGGGCCGGGTCAAGTGGTATAACGTGCCGTATCCGATCCAGCTCCATGCCGGCTTCTACACGGTCGAGAACGTGGAAGAGGAAGTCAAACTCATGTGTGACCGTGCAGGCATGGCCCTGCATCCGATCAAGGAAAGCTACATGGTCCGCACGTCTTATTTTACCGCACAGATGCGTGAACTGTATCTGAAAGAGCAGCAGATGATGCGTGATGTAGACCAAGCCATTGAAGAAAGAGAATTCTATGTGGTCTATCAGCCCATCATCCACGTCAGGAGCCAGAAGATCATTTCCGCGGAGGCACTCGTACGCTGGAAGAGAGCGGACGGCACCGTCGTATCCCCCGGAGAATTCGTTCCGGTGTTCGAAAAGAACGGCTTTGTATCAAGGCTCGATCAGTATGTGCTGGAAGAAGTCTGCCGCTACCAGAGCAAACGCAAGGCAGAGGGCAAGATGATCGTCCCGATCTCTGTGAACCTATCGCGGGTTGATTTTTACAACCGGAATCTGAAAGACGATATCTGCGCAATGCTGGAGCAGTACGGACTGACGCCGGACTGTCTGAAACTCGAGATCACGGAGAGTGCCTACATGGACCGGCCGCAGGAACTGATGGAAGCGATCGCAACGTTCCGCTCATCGGGATTCAAAGTCCTGATGGATGATTTTGGCAGCGGCTTCTCGTCTCTTAACATGCTCATGGATGCCAGCGCCGATATCTTAAAGATCGATATGCGGTTCATGGATAATCTCGAAACCTCCGACAAGGCAGGCACGATCCTGTACTCCATTATTCAGATGGCAAAATCGATCCGCATGGAGGTTGTCGCGGAAGGCGTGGAAACGGCCAGCCAGTATGAACTGCTCTTCAGTATGGACTGTGATAATATCCAGGGATATTTCTTCTTCAAGCCGCTTCCGGAAGAGGAGTTTTCCGAGAAACTGGACGCGAGCGCGGCGACCATTCCGTATGCGAATCCGGTCAACCAGACGATCCTCTATCTTGCCAAGTCCGAGACGGAGTCCAAGGAACTGGTGGAGAAACTGCGGGACATCAGCAAGATCAAGACCGTTTACAGCGAGGAAGAATTCTTGGAGGTTCTGCGCAAGGACTGCAGCTGGATCGACATGTCGATCGTCGATATGAGCGGCAAGATGGACAGAGGCGTTGCCCTCATGGAAAAAGTGCGGCGGCGTTCGTACCTCAGCGACATGCCGTTTATCTATTTTGCCTGCGATTACGAGATGGATCAGGTCAGGAAGGCCTTCGATCTGGGCGTATTTGACGTGGTGCTCAAGCCGATCGACTGGGAGATGCAGTACCAGCGGTTTTCCAAGCAGCTGCGCGAACTGAAAAACCAGTCCATGAAGGACGCTTTTCTGCCGGGACGGTCCGGCGGCAAAAACTACGCATAAGATCGCATAAAGTACGGCGCAAAAACTTGCGAATCGGATATAAAGAGTATATACTCATTAGAGTGTATGCTCTTTTTGCATGCAGGAATTGACCGCGGTCTTAAGCGGATTTAGAGAATTCGGGAGGAAAATCATGTTAGACATGAGATTTGTCAGGGAAAACCCTGAGATCGTCAAACAAAATCTTCGCAATAAATTCCAGGAGGAGAAACTGCCGCTGGTGGATGAGGTGATCGCTCTGGATGAGGAGAGCCGCAAAGCCAAGCAGGAGGCGGATGACTTAAGAGCCAACAGGAATAAGATCAGTAAGCAGATCGGCGCGCTGATGGCACAGGGCAAGAAGGAAGAAGCCGAAGAGGTTAAGAAGCAGGTAACCGCCAATTCCGAACGCCTCGCGGCGCTGGAAGAGAAGGAAAACGAACTGACGGAGAAAGTCACCAAGATCATGATGACGCTGCCCAATATCATTGATCAGTCCTTTCCGATCGGCAAAGACGATTCCGAAAATGTGGAAGTGACCA
>JAGCXZ010000043.1 GCA_017961065.1 Lachnospiraceae bacterium | reverse complement strand
CCGAGAAAGAGGCGATCGAGGCAGCGCATGCCGAGGTTCTCTCGAAAGTGTATTCCGCGTTTGAAGCCGGGAACATGGATGATGTCAAGGAAGTCATGCGATCGGATGAAGTCAAGCAGTTGGCGGATGAGATCGTCAGCGAGGAAACATCCTTTTATTACGGCGACAAGGATGAGGAGGGCAACCGTCAGGGAAAAGGGCTGGCGCTTTACCTGAACGGGTATTTCTATTACGGGAATTTCGATCATAACTTAAGAAGCGGAGAAGGAACCTGGATGCGTGCGGTCTACGCCGAATCCTCCGCGATCGGTTCTTATATCTTTAAGGGGAACTGGCAGAACGATCTGCCTAACGGAACCGGCGAGGCCACCTCGAATTTCTACAAAGACAGGATTTCGTCCGCGGAGCTTGTAAAGCAGGTGATCAAAGGCGAGTATAAAGACGGTCTGGAAAGCGGTAAGATGACTCTTTCCGGTTCGACCAAGGACGGGTCCGCAGTGAACTATTCCTACACATCCGAGAACGGTGTTGCTGTCAAGTCCAGCAATGACGATTCCGGGATCAAGGGACAGTATATCATTGCAAAATCAAGTGACGGAAAATCAAATCTGACATCCGACGGCTCAACGAGAGGCGTGGAAGGATTTGTAAAATAAAACAAATGTATGGAGGGACAAGATGAGACTTGCGATCTTAGGTTACGGTAATCTCGGTAAAGGGATTGAGGCAGCTGTTGCACAGAATCCGGACATGGAACTGGTCGGCGTTTTCACAAGGCGTGATCCGCAGACTGTAAAGACGGCCAACGCAAAAGTGTATCACGTCGATACATTATTGGGCATGCAGGATCAGATCGACGTTCTGATGCTCTGCGGCGGTTCTGCAACGGATCTTCCGAAGCAGACACCGGAGTATGCGAAGTACTTTAACGTTGTTGACAGTTTTGATACACACGCAAGGATCCCAGAGCACTTTTCTGCGGTTGACGCATCCGCAAAATCGGGCAAGCATATCGCGATGATCTCCGTAGGCTGGGATCCGGGTATGTTCTCCTTAAACCGTCTCTATGCCAATGCGATCCTGCCGGATGGCAAGGATTATACATTCTGGGGCAAGGGCGTAAGCCAGGGTCATTCCGATGCGATCCGCCGCGTGGAAGGCGTACAGGACGGCAAGCAGTATACGATCCCGGTTGAGTCTGCGCTTGAAGCAGTCAGGAACGGGGAGAATCCCGATCTGACGACCAGGCAGAAGCACACAAGGGAATGCTTTGTGGTTCCCAAGGAAGGCGCTGATCTTGCAAAGATCGAAAAAGAGATCAAAGAGATGCCGAACTATTTCTCGGATTATGATACGACGGTTCATTTCATCACACAGGAAGAACTGGATCGCGATCATGCAGGGATCCCGCACGGCGGGTTTGTATTCCGCAGCGGCAAGACGGGACTTCACGGTGAGAACAACCACGTGATCGAGTACCGCCTGAAACTGGATTCGAATCCGGAATTCACGGCCAGCGTTCTGGTGGCATATGCAAGAGCCGCATTCAGGATGCAGCAGGAAGGACAGAGCGGAGCAAGGACCGTCTTTGATGTTCCGCCCGCATACTTAAGCGCGATGTCCGGCGAGGAAATGAGGGCGCATCTGCTGTAGGGCAGGTTGTCTTTTGAAAATCGCTGTGATAATATTAATCTTGCGCCGATCGAAGATCGGTGCAGAAAAGGAAGCACCTCGATGAGAATTGCCTAAGGGCAATACGAGGTGCGTTGGGTAACGATTCTTTGAATCGTTACAAATCAAATAAGGCAGCATCCCGATCAGAATCGCCTGTCGGCAATACGGGATGCGTTGCGCGCCGATCAAAGATCGGTGCAAATTGCGGATGTGGCGGAATGGCAGACGCATCAGACTCAAAATCTGACGTAGGTGACTATGTGCGGGTTCAAGTCCCGCCATCCGCATAAAGCAGAAAGCCCCGTACATCCGGGGCTTTTTGTTTCTTTGTTAATGCTGCGTCGGTCAAAGGTCGGTGCAGAATAAATTAGTACCGGCATGCAAATCGCTTCGCAATAGCCGGCACGTTGGGTAACGATTCTTCGAATCGTTACAAATCAGGAAAGGGAAGAGATATGTTTAACCGTAAAAAGAGTTACAGAGCATGGATCGGTGCAGGCCTGGCTGTCCTTATGGCGGCATCACTGATCGGATGCGGACAGAATGAAGAAGATGACAAGAACGCGCTGCTTAAGGAACTGATGAAACAGGCTTCGGAGGAAGCGGATGATTCCGTGAAAAAGGCGTTTCAGGATGCAGTGGAAGGCGCATCCGAAGAAGACATCGAAGCAGACATTGACAACATCATTGACGAAGCGTTTGCGGAAGACGGCGAAGAAGAGAGCGATGCAGAGCAGACAAGCAACGAACCCGGTTCTTCTTTTACCGGAGACTGGGAAGGCATGATGCTTGTCTATGACTCGAAAGGAACAAGTCACGGATACGGGGTATCGGATGACTGGATCATCGATACATATGCGAGGATCTATTTTGACGAGAACGGAGAACTCCTGATGGACATGATCGGCGTCATGAGTGTTCCGGAGTTAAACTTCAAGATCTCCAACGCAACATATGACAGCGCAAATGATAAGATCAGGGTTTCGGGAAAACTCTGCGGCGGTGATTTTGACACGGAACTGGAAGCGCCCGGGGAGAACCGTGTACTGACCATGTCGGGTCGTACCACCGGAGACATCAAGTCCTCGTATGTGATCTACATGAAGCGTCTGGATGATGAATGGGATCGTTCCGATGCGCCGATGATCGGCGATAAGGAATACAACATTTATGTTGTAAACAACATGCCGAGCATGGTCGGACAGTCGATCGAGGAACGTATCGCTGGATATGATGAAGTGGGTGTCATTGTAGACACCAGCAAATTCCTTCAGCCGGACCCGAATAAAAAAGATATCGGGACACCGACCAGACCTAATTTTAACTAAGTATTCATTTTATACTATAGAATGAGATGAATTTGTAAAAAATTTGTAAAATATTATTGTGGAAGAAGCGCAAAATATGTGATATAGTATGATAAAACGTATGTAATTTTTTTAATTGTTTAATTATTCTTTTTTCATTGAACGGAGGAGTTAATTATGGCAACAACGACAACGAAGAAACCTGTAGCAACAAAGCCCGCAGCAACAAAGCCTGTAGCTACGAAGCCCGCTGCAACAGCACCTGTAGCAGCAGCTAAGCCCGCAGAAGCAGCTCCGGCAGCTAAGCCGGCAGCAAAGCCTGCAGCTAAGAAGACAGCAGCTAAGAAGCCTGCTGCAAAGAAGACAGCAGCCAAGAAGACAACGGCTAAGAAGACAACAGCTAAGAAGACTGTTGCCAAGAAGCCCGCAACAAAGGTTGCAACAAAGGTTGCAGCTGATGTTAAGAAGGCTGAGACAGCTGTAGCAGCTGCAGCAACAACAGCTAAGAAGGAAGTTAAGAAAACTGCTACAACAGCTAAGAAGACAGTTAAGAAGGCTACGACAACAGCTAAGAAGAAAGTTGCAACAAAGGCTAAGAAGGTTGCAAGTGCAGTAAAGAAGGATGTTAAGGTTAAATTCGTGATCCAGGGTTACGGCGCAGAGATCGCGCTGGATGCTCTTGTAAAGAAGGTTAACAAGCAGAGCAAGACAAGCGCAGCAAAGAGCGTTGATCTGTACTACAAGCCTGAAGAGAATGCCGTTTACTACGTGATCGACGGAAGCAGTGCAGGTAAGGTGGATCTGTTCTAATTTCAGATTGATCTGTATAACAATTACAAAACAGTCGGGAGTATATTCCCGGCTGTTTTGCGCTAAAAAATAGGGTAATTCAGCCTGCGTAAGGAGAATGGTATGTGGGAAAACAGAGATTATTTTGTGGACTGTGACGGGATCGATATTCACGTAAAACTTGATTTTCCGAAGGAACAGAAGGAAAAAATGCCGCTGCTCATCGTGATCTCGGGACTGACCGGACACATGGAAGAGGATCATATCATTGCGGTTGCCAAAGCTGCCAATGAGATCGGTTTTGCCACATTAAGGGGAGAACTGTACGGACATGGAAAGAGCGGCGGAAAGTTTTATGATCATACGGTCATGCACTGGATGCTGGAGACGATGCGGCTGATCGATCATGCATCGGAACTGCCGTTTGTTTCGGACATCTATCTGAGCGGACATTCGCAGGGTGGTCTGACCGCAGCACTTGGCGCGGGCCTGAAGCCGGTTTCTGTCAAAGCGCTGCTCCTTCTGGCACCTGCCATGAACATCTGGGTCGGTGCAAGGAAGGGTGAACTGTTCGGCATGAAGTTTGATCCCGAAGATCTGACGAAGGAATTCGGCGAATCTGACTGGAGGGTTTCTTCCAACTATCTGCGTGCAGCCCGGATACTGCCCGTGGAGGAGGCGGTCAGGAATTATCACGGACCGGTGCTGATCGTTCATGGAACGGCAGATGAATCTGTTCCTTACCATTTCGGGGCGGATCTGGTAACAAAGTATGAGCATGCTGAGCTTGTCACGATCGAAGATGAGGACCATTGCTATACGAGACATCTGGATCAGGTGACTGCAGCGGTGCAGCGTTTTCTGGAAGAACAGCGTTGAATCTGATAGAATAGTAAAGACTAAGGGAGGTTAATATGTTTCAGAAAGGTGATTATGTGATCTGTGGTTCTAATGGGATCTGTTCGGTTGAAGCAGTTACGACATTGAAGATGCCGGGCGTGGACAGTAACAAAGAGTATTATCTTTTGAAGCCTGTGTTCAGCCCGCAGTCAACGGTATATATTCCCGTGAATTTTCCGGAGGGGAGTCTCAGAAGAGCACTGACAAAGGAGGAAGCGATGGATCTGATCCGGACGATTCCGACGCTGCCCGAAATCGCCATAACCGATGAGAAGAATCTGGAAAGCATCTATAAGGAATATATGCTTTCCAATAATATCTCGCGCCAGATCATGCTCATCAAGACGATCTGGAAGCGTCAGGAAAAGCGTATCCGCAACGGCAGCAAAACGACTGCGCTGGACACGCGCTATTTCAAACAGGCGGAACAGTATGTGAACGAAGAACTTGCGGTTGCGCTTTCGATCCCGAAGGATGAGGTGGTATCCTTCATTAAGGATAAAGTCGGCTGAACCGGCTCATGCCCCGGAAGGCCTGATCATTGCAGCGGGAGAATGACGGAATGACGATCGACGACATACATGCTTTGCTTGAAAACGAAAACAGAATGATAACGGACACGGAAGTGCTGGATGCATCCATCTTTTTCCAGGAGGATGCGGAAGGCGCCTGCGCGTTCATCAAAGAATTTTTGGATTTCTATGACAGTGCCAACCGTTCCACCGGCAGGCTCCACATCGGCGAACTGCATTCCTGTACGCAGAAATACGCGGTGCGCATGGAAGATGATCCGAACGGCACCAACAAATGGCTGCCGTATCTGTATCTGAAACAGATGGATTTCTATACGGCGCTGCATTCGTATTCGGAGAGCTTCCGATTCATCAATCAGATCCTGGATCTGGATGACGCGCCGGACTACTGTGTGGCGGCGGCGCTGATGCAGGCGATCGATCTGTTCATGGCCTGCGGTTTAAAGGGCGAAGCGGAACAGTATGTGGACCGTACCAGGACGTTTGCGCTGCTGTGCGACCTGCCCGATACCTATAAGATGATCTTAGACTGCAATCTGATGCAGGGTTATGCTTTCATCGGAGACGTGGAGAAGTACCGGTACTACAGAAGGCGGATCTATTCCTATGATGATGAGATCTATGACGGTCCGCTTGAGACGGCACTTCGGATCTTCTGTCTTGGTTCCGAAGCGCTGCTGAATCAGGATATGCTGCCGTCGGAAGAGGACGTGGCAGAGTTTAAGGATCTCTTTGGCGGCAATCTGACAACGTACGGGGTTTTCGTGGATTATGCTTCCATCATCGTGCCGATCTTTCGCTGGATCAAAGGCTGCGTGCCGGATGAGGATCTGATCCGCTACAGTCTGAAGATGATAGACGTGAGCGCGGCCATTTCCGATAAGCTCGATCTGTACGCGTTCCTTACGGAGGAAGTCACACTGAATGCGGAACAGTCCGCATCCATTCACCGGGAATACCATGAGACGCTCAGACAGTATTACGAGAACAGTGTGGAAAATCACAGGTATGAGGTCCTTGGTGAGATCGTATCACATGAGATCGGCAGGCAGTATAAAAAGGATTCCTTAACCGACAGGCTGACGGATACCGGAAACAGATATGCTTATGAACGCGCGCTTGACCGGATCCCATCGGACGGCGGGATCCCGACCATGAACGATGTTGTCGTATTCGTCATGGATGTGAACGGACT
>JAGCXZ010000042.1 GCA_017961065.1 Lachnospiraceae bacterium | reverse complement strand
CACATTGTACTGCTCCGTGAGACGGTTGATGACCGCGAGCATGTCCTCGACTTCAAAATCAATAAAGGAGAGGTTGACGGAGACCGGAACCGCGAAACGGCGCTTTTCGATCGCGTCGTGAAGGTCTGCGCAGACGGTCTCGATGATCTTGAGATCCAGCTTGTGGATCTGGCGGTATTCCTCCAGAACCGGGATGAAATCAGCCGGTGAGAGGAGACCGTATTCGGGGTCCTCCCATCTTGCCAGAGCCTCGAATCCGCAGAGCTTCCGATCTTTGGACCATACCACGGGCTGGTAGTAAGCCATGATGTATCCGGCTTCGATCGCGTGGTCGATATTGTTGACGATGTACTGTTTCCTGTGAAAATCAAGGTCCAGTTCTTCGCTGTATTCCGCATAATCCCTGTCAAAATACTTCTTAATGCTGCCGCAGGCATATCTGGCACGGTCGCAGGCAATGGCCGGATCGGTGTCTCTTGTCGGCGTAAAAGCACCGACCTTCAGTCCCAGATAGACCTCGGAACGCTGTTCGGAGATCTTCGCACGAGCGATCGCAAGACGCTCCTGCAGGTTGTCTTCATCCGCCAGGATCATGAAATGATCATCGGAAAAACGTGCAACCGGCACATCGGAGAATACCTCCTGTAAGACTTCAGCCGTCAGGATCAGGAAGTTGTTGCCTTCCTTAAATCCGTATTTATCGTTGTATGTCTTGAAATTTTCGATATCGACGAACAGGAAACGCTTTGTGGAAGGATCGACCTTCGGATCGGCCAGAATGGTTTTGGCCTGACGCCTGAAGTGGTGCATGTTGTGAATGCCGGTCAGATCGTCATGGAGTGCGACTTTCTCCAGATGTGCGTTGATCTGCTCAAGCTGTTCATCCTTTCTGGCGGCAGTCAGGTGCTGATAGTAAACGCCGAATGCGGCCATGAGCAGAGACACCCACGTGATGAACAGATTGACCTGTGTGGCATAAGAGGCAGTCTTCCCCAGATCCATGCAGATATAGAACGCGATAAAGGAAGCCGCCATAATGCCAAAGGAGACGGCCGGTTTCCAGGACAGGATACAGGTCACGAAGATGACCATGGTGATGAAGGTCAGGACCTGTTCACCCTTTACATAGTCCAGATAAGAGATATAAATGCCAAAGGCGATGGAAATGCCTGAGAAGAGTGCGAGCGCAAAGGAAGCGCGCTTATCATCCACGACCCTGCCGTGTACATATTTCCAGGCATGGATAAACAGGAAAAGAGCAACTGCAAGCAGTGCCAGATAGGAAGCAAGATGCCGGATGATCCAGCCGTAATCACGCGCCCGCTCGCCGGTAAGCACCTCGTTAAAAAGGCTCACGAGCATCCAGACCTCAAGCACGATGATAATGAATGTCATGTAGGTCGCGGACTGCATGTTGGCCATGCGGAAGTAGCGTTTTACGTATGGTGAGAGCGGCTCGAGCCCGAGCCGGCGTTTGATTTTATCGAGCATCTTTTGTTCCCCCGCAGAAATACCGCTGTTTAATGATATCACAATCTTATGTAAAGCTCAAGAAAGGGGAGATCTGCGCAGGACCACTTTCTTCTGTGAGATCTTAAAGCCGGTCCTCTTTTCGGTCACTTCCCTGCAGTAATCGAGCGTCCGCTGCATCTTGTCCGCCATTTTGCGGAGATCTTCAAACAGTTCTTCATCATCGGTTTCACAGGACAGGATAAAGGCGTCCCTTGTCATCTTCATGCTCTTAACCGCCTCGAGTTTCCTGTTTTCCCGGATCTCAACGGCATCGGTCAGCGTATCGATATCGTAGAGCACGAGCGGATTCCTGGTCGCGACCACGTCGATCTCATCGGCCAGTCTGATCAGGGAGGCCAGATACGGCAGGCAGACCGTGTTGCCGTTTGGAAGCGCGAGCGCGGACGGGTAGGCTTCCCTGTCAAACAGATCCGTTTTCCGGTGTCCCCTTGCCACCTGTTTGATCGCAAATACGTGCGCGGGAGACGGGATCTCAAACAGATCCGCATATTTGTCGATGAACAGCCCGCTGAATTCGTTGTGGTAAGTCCGGACAAAATCGGCCCTTCCCGCATCCGGATGCGCGGCAAAGAATTCCTTCTCATGCAGGTTTTCCTTGAAGGATTCGTAATCCTTCTCGCTGATCCCCATTCCCACATCATGAAAATAGCACGCAGTCAGGAGCACATAGATCTCATCGGCATTCAGCATACCGATCTGATCCGTTCCGATCAGCCGGTTGCAGGAATCGATGACGGTCATGCTGTGCAGCTCCGAATGATCCGTATATTCGGGGAAGAGAAGTTTGAATCTGGTCAGCATCTTCTGCGTGGCAAAAACGGTATCCCGGAATCGCTGATGCAGGTCGGCATCAAGCTCCCGCAGTGTCTTTTCCAGCAGATAGTCGACTTCGTTCTTTTCGATCAGATTCTCTTCCTTGATCGTTATGGTCAGAACATTCAGACCCAGAAGGTTCCGGTAGTTCACGTCATCCGCAAGGCCGTAGACCATGCGGATCCCGATGCTGTCGTAATTGTCAGCCGCGAGGATCTGCGCCATCTCGGTCGGATCAAACGGGATGCAGTCATCCTTGATCCGTAAGATGATGTCCTCATTCTTAAAGACAGCAAGCGCATTGAGCGCGTGCTCCTTCCGGTCAGCGCCAAACCCGTGCCTTACCACGTTGCCTGCCATTTCCTCGAGACAGAGAGCCGCGTAGTAGGAGGTGTTTTTGCCAAGCTCGTGATTTTCACAGAAATCCTGTATGGAAGCGGAAGCATGCACGACGTCCTCCATACTGTGGATCGGGATGTCGAGTATGTCTTCTCCGGCTACGCCAAAATCATGCTCAAGAAGCATCCACTCATCCACTGATCGCGGCATGCGCTTCCGGAAAAGAATGGCATAGACCGGAACGGTAAGGATCGTCAGGATGATCCCGATCGGATTGGACAGCCATACACCCATGGCTCCCATGACGGGCGCCAGGAGCAGGGACGGGATCACCATGGAGAAAAATCCGTCAAAAACGGACTGTATGTTGACAAAGACCGTATGACCCGTGGCCTGCAGGTAGTTGGTGAACACCTGGCAGATCAGGATCAACGGGATGCAGAAGGCATAGATGAGGAACAGCCTGTGTGTCAGATAGAATACATTTGTATTTTTGTCCGGGAAAAAGATCGACGTTAAGGGCGAGGACAGTGCCAGAATGATGCCCGTAAAGACAACTGAGAGAAGAAGGCCTTTCGTGAAAACGATCCGGAGGGTCTTCTTCATGGAAGCGCGGTCCTCCTCGCCGACGAACACGCTGATCAGCATGCGTACAACGGAGCCGTTGCCGAGGCAGTAGGCAATGAAAAAGCCGCTGACCATATTGAAGGAAGACATCGCGGACAGGCCGTCATTACCGGCATATTTCAGCAGGATCCTGTTGACCACCATTCCTCTGGCGGCCAGACAGAACACGAGCAGGGCGCCCGGGAATCCGATCCGGATCAGCGGGAAAAGATCCGCCCAGAGCGCTTTTTTGATCCTGTAATGAAGCTGCGCTTTGGATGTAAAATAATACGGTACGAGCAGGAGAAAATAAGTCAGATTGCTGAGGGATGTGGCCAGCGCGAGTCCGAAGATGCCCATTTTCAGGACACCGACAAGGACGATATCCAGTACGACATTGGAGATGATCATGCCTGCGATCCCGATATACCCGCGCCTGCTCTGCCGCTCCATCTGCAGGAAAGAGGCGATCTGCTGCGCTAGCAGCATGGGCAGGATCCCGATGGCATACCCGATGATGTAGTACTCAAGGCTTGTCTCCAGTTCCGCGGTGGCGCCCAGAAGGAGCGCGATCGGACCCGGCAGGAGACAGCTGATGATCGTCAGAAAAGCACCGATGATCAGCGTGACAGTCAGATTCAGTGAGAAAATGCCCTCGGTCTTATCCAGTTCGCCTTTACCCATATACCGGCCGCATAAGACGGCAGTACCGCCAAGCAGCACGGACCCGACCGCGTTCAGGATATTGACCATGGAGAAGTAGAGACCGACTACGCCCACCGAAGTGGAATCGATGAACCTGCCGGCCATGGCGCCATCCACGATCGTGTTGATCGATCCCATCGCAAAGATCAGGATCTGCACGGGAAGCATGGTAAAAAACAATCGGGATAATAGTTTGTCTGATCGATTCTGCATACCGTATCTCCGTCTGTTCTTATGTTATATTATATTGGATTCTGCGCTGACAGACAACCTGTCGGAGTACTGTTCAGAAGAGGATGAACTGTCCGAACAGAATGATCAGAGGCAGAGTAAAGGCAAAACAGAGCGTGGACAGCAGGACGCTGTTGACGCAAAGCGAGGCCTCCAGATCCAGCTGCATTGCATAGATCGTGGTCAGTGTCGCGCAGGGGCAGCCAAGATAGACCAGCAGGCACATCTTTGAGGCCGTATCCAGCGGGAGGAGCTTAAGGATCAGGACCACGAGAAGCGGGATCAGCAGGTTGCGGAGAAGCACCACAAGATAGGAAAGCTTTTCCGTAAAGATGCGCACGAGACTGTTCTCCGAGAGCATGACGCCGATGATGATCAGCGAGAGCGGTGAGATGATCGAACCGATCCCGGATACGACATCCTGCACGGGCACCGGAAAATGAACGCCAAAGGAGAGCATGAGCAGCATGATGACAGTGCTGATCATGGCCGGTGTGCACAGGTTCTTCAGATTCGGTTTGCCGGGCATGAACAGGGAATACTGCAGGGTAAAGAACAGCACATTGAACGCGATGATCATGACCGCGCTGTAGAGTACGGCGATCTCCCCAAAGAGTGCAAGGCACAGGGGGAGCCCCAGAAAAGTGCAGTTCGGATAGGTGATCAGACTCGTGAGAGCCGCCGTACGCATCCGGCCTGCACCGAATGCCCTGTGGACCAGCAGCGAGATCCCGGACGTGCCGAGAAAGACCGCAAAACCAAGCGCCGTCGCGATCAAAAGGTTGCGCACATCCGATCCGGAAAGTTCTTTGGATGTGGCAGAAAGGATCGTAAACGGCAGGATCAGTTCCGAACAAAGGCGCGAGAGGAACTTGCGCTGGTTCGGATCGATCAGATGCACTTTTCCGGCGCAGAATCCGATCACAACATAGATCAGGATGATCAGGACCTGCGAAAAAACAAGCTGCATGGACATTGCAGGATTCTCCGTTTCGTATGGTCGGTTGATAGTAAGTATCATATCATGTATAATTTTGAAATCCAACAGGGAGGCTTGAAGACATGCACTTTGTGGATGCGAAGGGGATCCTCACCGGGAGCGGCGGACATTTCGGCATGAACATCTACCGCGGCTGCACGCATGGATGTATTTACTGCGACAGCAGGAGCAAATGCTATCAGTTCACTCATCCGTTTGAGGATATTGAAGTCAAACAGAATGCACCGGCGCTGCTGGAGGCGGCGCTGCGTTCCAAAAAAAAGAGGGCAATGATCGGTACCGGCGCCATGTCCGATCCTTACATGCATTGTGAGGAAGAACTGCACCTGACCAAAAGATGCCTGGAGATCATCCTGCGGTACGGATTCGGGGCCGCGGTGCAGACCAAGTCCGACCGGATCCTGCGGGATATCGATCTGCTCGATGAGATCAACCGAAGTACGAAATGCGTGGTGCAGATGACGCTGACAACGTATGACGAGGATCTGTGCAAAATCATTGAGCCCAATGTCTGCAGCACTTCCCGCCGGGTCGAGGTTCTCATGAAAATGAAGGAGCGGGGGATACCGACCGTTGTGTGGCTGACGCCGATCCTGCCGTTTATCAACGACACGGAAGAGAATATCAGGGCTATCCTTGATGCCTGCATCCGTGCCGGTGTTAAGGGCATCATCTGCTATGACATGGGCCTTACGCTGCGGGAGGGGGACAGAGAGTACTATTACGATGCACTGGACCGCCACTTCCCGGGATTGAAGCAGAAGTACATCAGACAGTACGGAAACGCTTACGAGCTTCCAAGCCCCCACGCAAAGGAACTCATGGCAATGTTCCGGGAAACCTGCAGGGAGCACGGGATCCTGTACCGGCCGGAGGAATGCTTTGATTATCTGTTTGCGTTTCCGGAGCTGTATGAACAGATGAGCCTGATGTGAAAGGGACCGGAATGATGGAAATATACGAATTTGGAAATCCGCAATCCAATATTGTACTGATTCAGCCGGTTGACGATCACGATCTTGAAGGAATTGAAAACGAATTCACAGGAGAGTAATGTGAACTGTATACTCGAATGGAATAACGGAAATCACTTTACGGCAGGAAAGTGATATTCATATTAACCGGAATACAATGTAGACCGACAAATCGGCAGTTTGATGGAGGAAAACTATTGTGAGTGAATATAATGAATATGTTCGTGAGGCTTTATCTGCAGCCGGTGATATTGTCATAAAATCTATGATGGGCGGGTATCTTGTATACCTCAATGGTAAACTGATAGGTGACATTTGCGATAATGAACTGTTTTTAAAGAGAACGCCGACATCGGACAGAATGCTTGCGGAGTCTGAACTGCGTTATCCGTATGAAGGTTCAAAGACTCTGATGCATGTATTTGATAGTTTTGATGACAAGGCTCTGATTCTGGAACTGTTGAATAGTATGTATGCTGAACTTCCGGATAAGAAACCAAAGAAAGCAAAATGAGACAGAAAACTTCTCAATTATAGGGATATGGATTTCAACACTCTTGAGAAAGAAATAGAGCAGCTGAACAGAATAAACACACGTGCGAATTATACCAGCCGTGACAGATATTACAGTTTGTATAATTCTATCTATGAGAACTTGCTTGAAATGGAAAAAGCAGACCGGATTTCCATAGAGACGGGAAGCAAAGGGCTTGGTTATCTGCGGGAGTTACTCGTGAATGATGGCCCGGAGTTTAGTTATACAGTTGTTTTTTGGGAAAAGAATAACGCCAAAAAAAATACAAGATCGGCGTATGCATACGGGGATTACCGATCTGTAAGCCGGTGGAGGATTGAATTTCAGCATAATAGAGGAGCATTATGGATAATAGTATTATTGAGAGTTTTATCAGAAAGCAGAAGGTTGCATTTATCTGTTCTGTTGATGAAGATGGATTTCCAAATGTAAAAGCGATGCTGAAGCCGAGAAAGATGGATGGCTTACATGGTTTTTATTTTTCGACAAACACATCATCCATGAGAGTAAAGCAGTATATGAATAACCCCAATGCCTGTATTTACTTCTATCATAAGGGTTTGATCAAGTATGTGGGTGTAATGCTGAAAGGCAAAATGGAAGTGCTGACTGATCAAGAGGCAAAAGATATGATCTGGCGTAAAGGCGACACGATGTTCTATAAGGGCGGGGTTACTGATCCGGATTATTGTGTGTTAAAGTTTACCGCTGAAAGCGGAAGATACTATTGTGATTTGAAGACGGAAAGCTTCACGATAGAATAGCGAGTTATATTCGAAGATAATTCCCCTTGGGGGGACTTTATTCGGGATAGAGACTATCTTGTCAGGAGGGGAAAGGAAAATAAAAATGCGAATTGCAGTTTTAGGGTTAGGAGTTATCGGTACGACTTATGCTTATGCATTGCAGAAAGCAGGACACGAGACTTTTCACATTGTAAGAGAAGGTAAAAATGTCCCATCATCAATAACCGTTCATCTTTTGGACGGAAGATATAATCCGAAAGGTGAAGAAAAAGATGGCGATTACAGTGTCATGACAGCTTCTCAAAACGAAGAATATGATTTCATACTGATAAGTGTTGCAAGCGGTAAGCTTAAAGAGGCAATGAGAACTCTAAGGGACAGGAATCTTAAAGGTACTGTTATCCTGTTTTGCAATTTTTGGAACGAGCGAAAAGAAGTAGAGGAGGTAGTAGGAGACTTTGAATACATTACGGCTTTTCCCACTGCCGGTGGACATATGGAAAAGGAAGGTAAGCTTAACTGTGTTCTTTTCGATCACATCATGCTCGAGAGCAGAGAAAAGGCAAGGATAAAGAACTATAATGAGCTTGTTTCTATGCTCGATTCTGCCGACATCAAGCAGGAAATTCCTCATGATATGTTTGAATGGATTTGGATCCATATGGCAATAAATGCAGGTGTTACTTCGACTGCTGCGCGTGAAGGTAATATCGATGATCCAAACCGCCTTGCAAGAGAACTTATGGCTGATTCCAAAGTTTTGACTATGGCTGTTAAATGTATTAGGGAGACTTTGAAGACGGTCAGTGCCAGAGGCGTTGACCTCAAAAAGTATAATAATGAGATATTCCCATATAAGATTCCGGCGATGATAGCGGGAATTGCAATGAAGAAACTTTTTGCCGGAAACGAACTTACGTCCAGAATTATGACATTACACAATGACGTAAATGATATTGTTTACGGCTGCCGTTGTGTGTACGATGAAGGTAAGAGACTTGGCTTAGAACTTCCTTTATTCTATGGAAATATGGACAAAGTTTTCTCAGAAATAAAGATAGATTCTTAGCCATTTATACCGGAACATAATGTAATAAAGGAGGGCGCATGAAAGAGGCTATT
>JAGCXZ010000041.1 GCA_017961065.1 Lachnospiraceae bacterium | reverse complement strand
TTATGGAAAAACAGGTTACGGTATTCATCGCAAATAAAGAGGGCAGGATCGAGAAGGGTACGGAGGTTCTGCGTGAAAATCACATCAATATCTCTTCGCTCAGCCTTGCGGAGTCTGTTGATTTCGGCCTGCTGCGCCTGATCGTATCGGATCCCGAAGCAGCACTCACATGCTTAAAGGCAGCGGGGCTGGCCGCAAAAGTTTCCAACGTGATCGCAGTGCGCATCTCCAACAATCCGGGCTCCCTGCACGAACTTCTGACGGCGCTTAGGGTATTCAACATCGAATACCTGTAGGTCTTATCCGCGCAGGATACGGCATCCATGGTCATGAAGATCCGCGATATCGAAGCGGCGGAGGCTGTGCTTGCCGACAGAGGATTTACGATCTTGAAGCCTGAAGAGGTGTATCAGTAAAATATTGTTAAAAAATCAAATACAGACCTTAGTCCGTAGTGAGATCCGCTTCGGTGTGTTACAATATATCCAATGTAATTTAAATTGGCGTATTTTTTCGCCTTAGTGAACACAGGAGGAGATACGGAATGAAAGCAGGACGGACGAGGGTATTATCGGTGATTCTGGCGTTGAGTATGGTTTTCTCAACGCCTTTTTCCGTTGCCGCAGAAGAGGAAGGACAGGATCTGTCCGGTACGGAAGCAGAGGTTGTGCTGCAGGATGAGGACGGTGCAGCATATGATGCGGAAGAGGATCTGCTCACAGCGGATGAGCCGCAGAATACGGAGAATGATGTGACACTTACATGGGAAGTTCGGGACGGCAGAGCGTATGCCGTGCTGACTGGATCTCTTCCGGATGGGGAGGTGTCGGAATCTGATGCCCTGCCTGTTTCTGTGGCGGTGCGTATCTGCAGGAAACATGAGGCGGATGCAAAGAACGGAGAAGAGACTCCGTATGCGGAAGACGAAACACTCTTTGCGGGAGAACTGAGCGAGGCTGAAGACGGCACGCTGTGCTATGAGGTTCCGGTCAGTGAACTCGACCCCGGTGTGTACGTGCTGGTGCCTGCAGAAGAAGGTGAGACCGCAGCCGATGAAGCGCTGACCGGTGCGGAATTCCACGTGGTGTATGAATTTGACGACGACGAAGATGCGGGTGTCTTAAGCGTTGAAGATAATGTCTTCTATGTTCCTTATGCTTTGCGGGAGCAGAACGAAGAGACGGAAGCAGAAGATACGCCCGATGCGGCAAATGCGGAGCAGGATGCGGACGGTACATCTGAAGCGGAGGATGCAGGGCAGGATGCGGACGGTACGCCTGAAGCAGAGGACGCAGGGCAGAACCCCGCTGATACGGAAGATACAGCTGACGGTACGGAAAACGGCACGGATCAGACAGATCCGGCTGCAGAAGACGGATCCGTACAGACAGAAGATGCGGCAGAGGAGACACCTGATCAGACAGAAGATGAGCCTGAACTGCTCACACAACCGGCACCGAGCGGCATTTCTCTTTCCTACGTAAATTACCACAGATTGTCTGTAAATCTGGATGGACCGGATAATGCCGAGGCGGATGTCTGGATCGTGATGAATGACAGAAAACAATACGGCGGATTTCATCTGTATGGTATCAGCAAACTGACAGGCTGCAAAAAGAGTACAAACGGAACGGAAGCTAATTTCATAGACCTTGAAAGTATCAAGGCGCCTGCGGGAAAGTGGTACCTCTTTGCCGTAGTGCTTGAGCCCGGAGCACAGACATTCGGATCATCTCAGGTGGTATGTGAGAAACCGTTCCTGTTTTATGTGCCTGAGATCCCGGCTCCGGAGTCGATCGGATCGGCAACGCCCGGGGGCAGCAACGGCTCGTTCTGTATATTCTCTACCAGCCCCAACAAATACCAGGGGGTGGATGCATCGCCCGGCCGCATTAAATACGGGAAAGCGGAATCGGACGAAGCCGGTTATAATAAGGATAATCTTCCGAATCAGAATGTAACCGGACTGTCAGCCGGCACATACAGGGTCCGTTTCGAATCCCAGTATCTTTCATCCTATTCTGAGTCGGGCACCGTCCAGGGCGCGTTTGCCGCTGCATCCGAATACAGGACGTTTATCATCCCGGAGAGAGAGCCGGATCTGGAAACGATCGAACTCATGGACGGAAATCAGCCGGTTGCGAATCCGGGTACGCTTTTGATGTCAAAAGGACAGACAAAACTGTTTCCGGTCCGCTTTAACAGCGGCGTGGAGAATAAGCAGCCTGAAAACGTCAGTGTTACCTATGAGAGTACGGACCCCGGGACAGTTTCCGTGGATGATGCCGGGAATATCAAGGCTCTGAAGGCTACGGATAATACTCCGGTAGTGATCACTGTCACTGCCAGATCGAAGACGTATTCGACAACTAAAACGGCCCAACTGTTTGTGCTCGTTTATGGGCCGCTGCAGATAAAGCTTGCGAAAGCAACCGTTACTTCGGACATTCATACCGACACGGCGATCGGTTTTACCCTTCCGAAGGGAACGGGACTGTCTGCAAGCGATATATCTGTAACAAGCTCCAATCCTGCCGTTTGGGCACCGACTGAACCACTGCACCCCGGCAGCTTTCATGAACAAAGCGGCGCAGGAGCGGTTGTGATCCCGGCAGCAGACATCAATGGGCCCGGGAGAACGATCGTCACGATCCGCGTCAACCGCGATAACTATGTCGGCGAAGCTGCCTGCACCGTGAACCTGGACGGCATTGCCGATCCCGGAAGCGAGAATATGATCGTCTGCAAAGGCGGTGTGAAACAGACCGGCTGGATCTATCTGAACGAGACAGAAGATGCAGTCGTAGCGAAAGCAAAAGCAAAGCACATTTACTACATTGATCCGGCGACGGGAAAGCCGGTTAACGGGATCGTAAAGATCGGCAAGAGTCTGTGGTGCTTTATATCCGGGGAACTTGTTACCGGGAGAGAAGGAAAGGGTGGATACGATTCCGGAAAAACAGTTTTTTACTGTAAAGACGGTCGTCTGCTGACCGGCTGGCAGGGCCCGAATAATGACAAACGCTACTATGATCCTGCAACGGCATTGCTGATCAAGGATTCCATCCTTCCGTTTGGAAAAGGTCTGACCTATGTGGACACGGACGGGAAAAAGTATGTGACCGACGGACTGCATGAGATGCTCCCCGGGGGAGATTATTACATGAAAAACGGGATCTTTAAGACCGGGTGGATCTATCTGGATGAATATAACCATGAAATCGCCAAAAACAAAGCGGTCAGATGGCTGTATGCGGATCCGCTGACGGGCGTGATCCTTGATAAAGATAAAACGGTCCTGACGATCGGCGGCAAGAGCTATTTTATCGAAAAGGACAGATACATTCATGAAGGGATCTGCCATAAGGACGGATTTGTTGATGCGGATACAAACCTGTCATGCCCGAGTTTCGGAGACTATTATGTCGGAAAAGACGGTGTGATCGTAACGAACAAAAAAGTTACGGTGGATGGTAAGACCTATTATCTGGATGCGGCGGGACATCCGAGAAGCGGATTGTTTTATGACGGATCCCGGGTTGTCATGACGAACGGAAACGGTGAGGAAGTGCAGTATTCTTCCGAGACCGGTCTGCAGTTTTACATCTGCAAACAGGATAACAGCGGATCCGAATGGGCATTCGCGGAACAGGAAGAGAAAGGCGGAATAAGATTCTATGACAGCGAAATGAACACGCTGAAAGCAGCCTGGCTCCGTACCGGTGACAGTTCGAATAAGGATAAGGCCGGATACTATTATCTGGACAAAAACGGGAAGATGGTGAAAGGCTTCCAGAACATAGACGGAAAACGCTATTATTTCGATGAGAATACCGGAGTGCTGCAGGTCGGTGCTTTTAAGAGCGGAGCGATCGACACGAGCAAAGACGTGCAGATCGCAGTGAAAGGGAAGTATTATCTGGTGAACAACGAAGAGGTCGAAAGCGGCGGATTCCCCGGAAGGATCTATTATAAAGAGGCCGGGATGAAGGGCAGATACAACAAACCCTACACATACTGGGTAGATGCAAACGGGGTCTGCCTGACCGGATGGAGAACGGAAGAAGGAGAGAAATACTATTTCGATTCGGACGGTTTGCTGCAGTATCTCGACGTGTTCCTCAACGGAAAAAGATATGCCATCAATCCTGCCAACGGGCGTCTGCGGACTTTCACATTTGATCATGTTGAGAAAACAGGTGATCATATTACAGGCGTGATACAAAAAGACGGCACCTATAAGACCGGCTGGATCTACATTGGCGCAGACAGAAGCACGGTACAGAAGAAGCCGACGGCTTCATCCTATACTTACTATGCGGATCCGAACGGAAACATCCTGGATGAGGCAAAGTATCTGTACCGCATTGACGGCAGGTATTATTCGGTTTACCGTTCGAACGATAACTACATGATCTGCGACAACTGGAAATTCATCGAGAATCCGACCGTAGAAGACCCGTTGACGGGAGATTCCCATACCTATACCGGGAAGTACGTGTTCCGTTTTGATAAGTCCGGTGCGGCGCTAACCGGAAAGCAGAAGATCAGCGGTTATGTCCCCAAGATCGCGGAAGGCAGGATCCTTCTGGAAAAAGACGCGGACGGGGATTCTGTTCTGGCCCTGAGATTTTCCGTATCTGATCTTACGATGTTTTTTGCGGCCGGGGAGGGCGGAGTTTACCCGCCCGGTGCTTTGATCCTGGATGAAACCGTTTCTCTCCCGGACGGATCATACGCTCTGAGATCAAACGGGACCATCAATACCGGCGAACCCGGCTGGATGGACGCGGGAAAGACCATGTACAGGCTCGATGACGGCAGGATCGCCGCCGGCAGAACGCAGATTGGCGACGCATGGTACTATTTTGATCCCGTGAGCGGCAAGCTGCAGAAGAACTGCATCAGGCTGAGCGGCAAAAAGTGGTATTTATACAATGAGAAAGGGCAGCAGGCGCAGCTGACTGCCTTTATACCCGTGATCGGCGATCCGGCGGTTACCGCGGAATACGCCTCTGACGGAAGCATTACGTGCTTCAAATACGTGGCAGACGGCAAAAAGGCAGCGAACACGGCGATCCAGATGGGAGGAACCGAGACTGTTGTCATCGGCGGGAAAGGACTACCGCAGACCGGGATCGCAAAGCATGCAACCGGCAGTTACTATTATGATGCAGACGGCAGACCGCATCCCACAGGCGGAAAAGAGACGATTATGAAGATCGGGAAGAAGTATTACATGTGTAAGGACGGGAAGCTTCTTGCCGGATTGAACCCGATCATGGCGTTTGATGAGTCGCTCTCGGACACCGACCGCCGGATCCTTGCAATGTACAACAGACTCAGATCTTCCTGTACGATAATGGAATTGTTCTGCACAACCGGAACGGACGGATCGGTCCTTTCCAATACGATCGCGCCGGGAGAGTCGACTTATGGGAGTTTCTATGGAACGGTCCTTGAAGTTGACGATATGGTTCTGTTCTGCAAAAAAGGCGGCAGGTGGTGCGTGCCCGTAAGAACGATCGCCGGAGAGGATACGGTTGAACTGATCGGCGGGACTTCTTTTACTGCGACGAGACGCTGGGGAAAGGACGGCCTGCTTAAGGGCCTGTATGATGCGGACGGCAAGGCATTAACCGGTGTGTACCGATATTATGCCGGTGTTGGTTCGAACAAGATACAGGTTGAGATCTGCTTAAAGAACGGGAAACCGGTTACCGGAAAGCAGACGATCGCAGATGCGGCCGGGTTTAAAACGGTGAAGTATTTCGATGCTGACTGCGGCGTACGATATGATAATGAAGATCCAATCCTGTGATTAATTTTTCACATGCTTAAGAGGCGGGTTTTCCCGCCTCTTTTTTTGCCGGCAAAGCAGCCCGGAAAAGTTTTTTTACAGGGATTAAAAAAACGCAAAGGTTATATGTTCGTGCTTTGGAATCTATGCTATACTGTATGTTAAGGGGAGTATACTCGACAGCATTGTGTGGTGAGTATCTTGCGCGAAATTGTTGACAAACTGATCAATGGGTTTTTTGAGTATGACTGCGGAAAACTCACCTTTAGTGTACCCAAAATCGATGCTGTCATTCCACCCGGAGAACTCTATGAAGGGGCTTTCACCTTAAAGAGCGCCTCTGATACGCTGGTCAAGGGTTACATCTACACATCCAGCATGCGACTCGTATGCAGAACCGATTCCTTTGAAGATGTCGAGAAAGAGATCCGATTTGTCTTTGACCCGACCGGACTCGAAGCCGGAGATGTGGTCAAGGGCGATGTTCAGATCGTATCCAGTGCGGGTGAATACTATATCCCGTTCGTCTTTTCGATCGTCAATTCCACGATAGAATCCTCGCTCGGCAGCGTGCGCAACCTGTTCCATTTCACGAACCAGGCACAGCTGAACTGGGATGAGGCCGTCCGCCTGTTTTATTCACCGAAGTTCGTTCAGATCTTCGATGGTAACGACAGGATCCATCTGGATAAATATCTCGGGTTTTTAAACGCGCCGCACTCGGAAAAGAGCGTGGACGCTTTTCTGGTTGCGATCAACAAGAAGCAGCCCATGCATTATTCTCTTGACCGTTCTGTCTACGAATTCCGTGACATTCTGGAAGAGATGAGATGTGAAGTTACGGTACACAAATCCACCTGGGGCTATGTGTCCCTGCAGGTTTCTTCGGACGGAGATTTCATCCGCTTGGAAAAAGAAAACGTATCGGACCATGATTTTCTCGGAAACGATTACAGACTCGTATTCTATCTGGACGATTCCAAACTGCACGAGGGCAACAACTACGGCAGGATCACGCTGCACGGCGGCAATAAGGATCAGGATCTGACGATCATCGCGAGCAGACGCAAGCACACTTCTTCGGGCAGATCTGTAAGACGCGAATGGAAGCAGCAGATCAGCAGACTGATGCGCAAGTACCTGGCGTTCCGTCTGCGCCAGATCAATGTGTCCACCTGGGTCAGGGAATCCATGAAGATCGTGGAGCGGCTGAACGCCGTGGAGGACAAAAACCCGCTTTCCCGGCTGTTCCAGGCACAGCTCCTGCTGGTCGAGGAACGCTACAACGAAGCGAACTGGATCCTGGAGCATGTGGAAAATGAGATGAACATCCATACGACGGATCCGGAAATCTATTGCTATTATCTATACCTGACGACACTGTACCGCCGGGAAGAGGATTATGTCAACCAAATCAGCGCGCAGATCTCTTCGATCTATGAGAAGGATCCGCACGCTTTCCAGATACTGTGGACGCTGCTTTACCTGGACGAACACATGGCGCAGAGCGATTCCGCGAAACTGGCCGCCATCGAAAAACAGTTTGGCATGCGCTGCTTCAGTCCGATCCTCTACATGGAAGCCTACATGTGTTATGTAAACAATCCGGCTCTGCTGTCCAAACTCACGGATTTCGAACTGCAGGCATTGTGGCTGCCGATCCGCAACCGCAGGCTTGACCGTGAGGTCATGGGGCAGCTCACCTATCTGGCCGGCAAGCAGCGCAGTCTCACACCGCAGCTGATGAAGGTACTGTGCGGCGCTTACGAGATCAGTCCCGATCCGGAACTGGCCGGTGTGCTCTGCGCCCTGCTCATCAAGGAAGACCGGCGTGACCCGGCAGCCTTCCCCTGGTACGCAAGAGGTGTAGAGGCCGACCTTCGGATCACCAAGCTGTATGAGTATTACATCTACGCGGCGCCGGCTGACTACCGGGAGGCGTTGCCCAAGCAGGTGTTCATGTATTTCGGTTTTCAGAATGAACTGGATGCTTCACACCGGGCTTTCCTTTATGCCAACCTGATCGCGCACAAGCAGGAGCTTCCGGATCTGTATGAGTCCTACCGCGAGCAGATGCTGGTGTTCTCGGTGGAACAGCTTGAGCAGGAAAATATCAGCGCCGATCTTGCCGCCGTATACCGGGACGCGCTGTTTGCGCAGACCATGAAGCCCGATATGGCCAACCATCTGTCCAAACTGATCTTCGCGCAGGAACTCTATGTGGAAGATCCTAACATGAAGCGCGTGATCGTTCTGCAGGAACAGTTTGAAGGAGAGCAGGTTTATCCGATCGAGGATCATCTGGCTTATCCGTACATCTATAACGACGAGTGCACCATCTTTCTGGAATCCGAGCACGGCGAGCGGAAACTGGCGGACAGGATGCATATGAAAAAACTGATGAACGAGACGCTCTACATCCCGTTGATCAAGGATTATGTAAACCAGAATCTGCTCTTCACTTCCTATCTCGTGGAAGGGAAACGCCATTACGTGACCGTGGATGAGAGCAACGCGGACCGCTGCAGGGAACTGGTGGATTCGGATATGGTCAGGGAATCCTACAAGCGCGACATCCGTTTAAGCCTCATGCATTTTTACTATGACAACGACCAGGGACCGACGCTGGATTCCTTTCTGGAAGGAATGGATGCCAAAGTCCTGGATGCCAAAGACCGTGCGGAACTGATCAACTTCTACGTGCGCCGCAGCATGTACGAGGAAGCTTATGAGCTGATGTGCATCTACGGAACGGATGAGATCAGCGCCAAAACCTGTGTGCGGATCTGCGCGAGAATGGTGGAACAGAAAGACAGGCTGCCGGATCCGATGCTTGTGAAGATGTGCTTCTTTGCCTTCAAACAGGGCAAGTACGATTCGGAGACCCTGCAGTATCTGGTGGATAATTACAACGGCCTGACCAAGGAACTCAGGGATCTGTGGAAGGCTGCGGGCCAGTTTGATCTGGACTGCTACATGCTGACCGAGAAGCTGATCATCCAGATGCTCTTTACCAGAACGACCGTCGGCGAGAAGGAGCAGATCTTTGAGCACTACTTAAGCCTTGGTGCCTCAACGAGAGTGGAGCTTGCCTATCTGTCCTACTCCGCCTTTGACTATTTTGCCAAGGAGCGTTTAACGGACGATTCGGTCTTTGAACATCTGGTGGATAATTTCAGGCTGGGCGAGACCTTAAATGACGCATGCAAACTCGCGCTGCTCAAGTATTACGCGGAAGAGAAGAAGGAATACTCCGAGCGGATCAAGGATATGCTCAGGCTCTTCCTGAAAGAATACATGCACCGGAATATGTATTTCAGATTCTTTTCATCCTATGTGTCTCTGATGCCGGAGCTGAGCACCTATGAGGACAAGGCGGTCATCGAGTACCGGACGAATCCGGCCAACCGCGTGGTGATTCACTACATTCTGGAGGAACCGGATTCGGAGGAAGATACCTACCGCACGGAGGAGATGCGCAATATGTACGGCGGCGTCTTTTCCAAGGATTTCATCCTGTTCTTCGGCGAGAATCTACAGTACTATATCACCGAGGAAAAGGGCGGCAGGGAGCAGCTGACGATCAGCGATTCCGTGAGCATCGCGGAGTCTTCGGCGCTTGAGAGCGAATCCCGCTACAGTCTCTTAAACGATATGGTCGTGAGCAAGACGCTGCAGGACGACGAGACGCTGCTCAAACTGATGGAAGAATACGTGGAGGCGGACTGCTTCACCTCGCAGATCTTTACGATGGTATAGGATGCGTGAAAATCATGGGCGGCCGGATACCGGCCGCAGGAAGATAAACGGAGAAAAAGCGTGATAACACTTAAGGATGACCGGAAACATTCTTTTGTGATCGGATACGATCTCAACGACCAGGTTTCCAGGATCAGTTATTACGAACTGAATACGAATGCGCCGGAGACGCTCCAGAGCGAAGAGGAAGAGGAGCGGCTCGGGATCCCGACTGTCCTCTGCAAGAGAAAGAACGTCAGCCAGTGGTATTACGGTAAGGAGGCCGAAAAGGTCGTCGCTACCGGGGAAGGAACGCTGGTCGGCAAGCTCTTAAGTTTTGCCAGATCCGGTGCCAGGATCGAACTGGAAGGAGAGGCCTATGACTGCGTGGACCTTCTGGTCCTGTTCGTGCGCCGGTCCTTAAACCAGCTGTCGATGATCACGGGTCCCGACCAGGTGGAAGCACTGTTCTTTACGGTGGACACGCTTGAGGGCAAAACGATCGCCGTGCTCAACAGCGTGGCGTCCGCGCTGCCGATCCCGCGCGAGCGGATCTTTTTCCAGACCTATGAGGAGAGCAGTTATTACTATGTGCTGCACCAGCCGGAGGAGCTGTGGGAGCATGAGGTCATGATCTTCGATTACTCCAATCAGTTCATGCGCGCTTATAATGTCTGGATGAACCACAGGACCACACCTGTCGTCTGCTTCGTGGACCGCAGTGATTTTACCGAACTCAAGACCCCGTCCCTGATGCTTGGCGACGAGCCGACTGAAGATTCCAGGGATTATCTGGATGAATATGTGCTGCACACGATCCATGGCCTGATCAATCCCAAGACGGTCAGCTCCGTCTTTCTGATCGGCGACGGATTCGATGAATCCTGGTGCAACAAGACGCTGAAATACCTCTGCATGGGCCGACGCGTGTTCCAGGGACAGAACCTGTATTCCAAGGGCGCGTGCTATTGCGCCAAAGACAGGATCACGCCAGGGGACCTGAACAAGAGATATGTATTCCTCGGCGCCGACAAACTGAAATGCAATATCGGCATGCAGATGAAGAGAGGGCAGGAAGAGGAGTATTTTGCGCTGGCGGATGCCGGTGAAAACTGGTATGATGCCAAAAAGCAGTTTGAGTGTATCGTGGATGAAGGAAGTTATGTAAACTTCATGATCACACCGGTCGACGGCGGCGAGAAGGAAGATCTAAGCGTGGAACTGAACGGCCTGCCGCAGAGACCGCCGCGCGCGACAAGGCTGCGCATCCAGATGGAAATGCAATCGGAAACATCCGTGAAGATCAAGATCTTCGACCTCGGTTTCGGCGAGATGTATCCTTCGTCCGGCAAGGTATGGACAAGGGAAGCGGAGATCTAGACGGGTGATTTTGACATAAAAGGAAAAACTATGGCTGAACTGACACTGTGCATGGGAAATCTTGCATCAAGACCGTATTATATCGCAGGCCTCGGCGTGAATATCTATTCCATCGAGGAACTGT
>JAGCXZ010000040.1 GCA_017961065.1 Lachnospiraceae bacterium | reverse complement strand
CGGGGATGATAAGCAGTTCCTTGTTCGCTGCGTACTTACTGTCCTTTACCATGTCCGCGTACGCGTCTTTGGACATGTAGCAGGAGTGCGCTTTCTCCCCATGGATCATCAATACGGCGCTGCGGATCTCCTTCGCGTACGTGAACAGGCGTGTGTTCATCAAGGATGTCCCTGCCGTCACGTTCCAACCGTTGTTGGAATTGAGGCTGCGCGCATGGTATCCCCGCGATGTCTTATAGTATGCATAGTAATCTTTCACAAAGTAAGGCGCATCCTCCGGAAGCGGATCCACGACGCCGCCCGCATGGGCATACCCGCCGTTTTTGTAATCTACCGTCCGCTGCTGATTGATTGCCATGCGCATCTGATATCTCGATTCCTCGTCGTCTGCGGAGTCGAAATACCCATTCCCGGCCACGCGGGACATATCATACATGGTGGAGGTAACGGTTGCCTTGATCCGCGTGTCCAGGCAGGCCGTCTGAAGCGCCATGCCGCCCCATCCGCAGATGCCGATGATCCCGATCCGCTCCGGGTCTACATCGTCCCGGTTCACAAGATAATCCACCGCGGCCTGAAAGTCTTCCACGTCGATATCCGGACTGTGCATGTCCCTCGGAAATCCGCCGGACTCGCCGGTAAAAGAAGGATCAAACGCGATTGCGAGAAATCCTCTCGAAGCCATCTCCTGCGCATACAGCCCGGAGGACTGTTCCTTGATCGCTCCAAACGGTCCGGAAACCGCGATTGCCGGAAACTTTCCTTCGCAACTCTTCGGTACATACATATCTGCGGCAAGTGTAATCCCAAAGTGATTGATAAATGTCACCTTACTGTGATTGACTTTGTCATTTTTCGGAAAAGTCTTATCCCATTCCTGTGTCAGTTTCAGTTCTTCTGTCTTCATCATCATGATTTCCTCCGTTTTTTGTTTTCGCCATGCCACTCAAATGCTTCGCATTCTCATGACATATTTCACGTATGTACTTGGCTCATTTTGAGTGCATTTTCCGTGGTACGGATCAGATAGTCCAGGCAATCGACCTTCCTCCCGCTCTCGTGCAGCTCATCCATCAGCCTGCACCGGTCTTTTCTCATCATGTGCAGGGCACCTTCCATGTTTCCGGCTTCACACATCCTTATGATGTCGTCAGATGTATTTTTGCAGCACCCCGCATCAGACAAATTCTGCTTCAAGCGTTTCAGATCCATAGCATTCCTCGCTTCCTGCATCAATTCTTTTCTTTACAGTTCCTATCATAAACGCTTGAAAGATTCTTCGCTAATGGTTATAATGAATATCGTGATATTCCAATTATGCATATCACAGCGAATATGAAAGGAAAATGCTCATGGAAATCAGAACACTCAGATACTTCCTTGCTGTTGCAAGGGAAGAAAACATGACCCGCGCTGCGGAACTTCTGCATGTCACACAGCCCACGCTTTCCAAGCAATTAAAATCCCTTGAGGACGAACTGGGAAAGAAACTCTTTACCCGTCACAGCTTCAGTATCCGTCTGACGGACGAAGGCATCCTCTTAAGGAACCGTGCGGAAGACCTGATCAGCATGGCGGATAAGATAGAGCAGGAATTCGTATCCCTCGATGACATCACCGGCGGTGAACTTTATCTGGGTCTTGCGGAATCCTACCGGATCAAATACCTTGCGAGAGTAATAAAAGAATTTAAGTCACGTTATCCCAACCTGCATTATCACATCACAAGCGGCGATACAGAACAAATCGCAGACAAACTCGATAAAGGGCTGTTGGACTTTCTTGTCCTTGCAGAGTACCCGGACAGCCGCAAATACGAATACATCGAATTCCCGGAAGGTGATACATGGGGTCTTGTTATACCGGCGGATGATCCGCTGGCAAGGAAAAAGACTATCCATGCAAAAGACCTGATCGGACTGCCTCTTTTCTGTTCTGAGCAGGCATGGAATAATGAGATAAAGGAGTGGGCCGGGTCTTCATTTTCCGAAATGAAGTTGGAAGGTTCCTTCCGTCTTTCCTACAACGGTTCCATCTTTGCCAAAGAAGGTCTCGGATACCTTCTGACCTTCGATCACCTGATTAATACTTCGGAGGGCAGCGGACTGGTATTCCGACCACTCGCTCCGAAAGCGGAGACAAAGCTTTATATCGCATGGAACCGCTACCAGACTTTTACACCCATAGCGGAAAAATTTCTCGAGCAATTATATGTATCGTTTACAAATAACCATTAACAATAAAAAGGTCGGCAAGATGTCTCTCGCCGGCATTTTCTCTTAATTTATGATGACACGATGACACTGATTATCCGGTCCGTATTACCGAAATCTTAAAAGATAGTCTCCTATCGCCTGGAATTCCGAAATATATCGTAACTATTTTTGCAAAGCCTCAACAATGCTGTCAACATTCAAAATGACGAAGCCATTCAATCTGGGGCACTGTTTTGCTAATGCAACAAATGATTCATACGTAAGCTCAGGCCTCTTTTGCAGACATAAAGCCATGGCACCGACGGCCTGCGGTATTGTCCAGCTTTCAGAAACAGCTTTTCCCCAGTGAATATAGCCGTCTGCTATATCATCCGAAGCTGCAGTGCAACGTGAGGAAGGTACATAACAGCAGTTTTCAAACCACTCCGTAAAACCCGGTCGCTCCTTGTTTCTCTCATAATTATCTAACTGCCACTGATTCAAGGAATATTTCTTTTCATTGCACTCAGCATACGGGTTGAAGTCAATCCCG
>JAGCXZ010000039.1 GCA_017961065.1 Lachnospiraceae bacterium | reverse complement strand
TCTCCGATCCTGTCCGAGGGCGCGTTGTTCAGAACATCCTCTATGACATCCGCGATCGCATCGTAGGCCGTTGCCGTAACGATCGCATCAACTTCGGGCAGTTCCTCATGGATCTGGTCCGCGTATCTGCTCGCAAGGCAACCCGCGGCGATCAGAGCCTTACAGTTTCCCTGCTCCTTGTTCTGCGCCAGATCCAGGATCGTCTGAATGCTTTCCTCGCATGCATCATGAATAAAGCAGCATGTATTGACAACAATCACATCTGCTTCGGATTCCTCATCTGTGAACGCAAAGCCTCTTGCGGCAAGTACGCCGAGCATGACTTCGGTATCGACCAGATTTTTGTCGCATCCAAGGGAAGCAAAATAAACCTTCATGAATTACTCGTCATCGCCAACGATCTTGATGATCCCGTTGTTTACTTCTTCAACCGCCACGGAAAGCGGCTTCTTGTCCTCGGCGCCCTCGATCGGAGTGGGAGCTCCGTCGATCAGCTGCCTGGCTCTCTTGCTGGTGGCCATCACGATGGAATAGCGGCTGTTGACTACGGGTGTCTCGCCCTCTTCCACCTCGCTGTTGACAACTTTCATAAGATCCGTGTAACTGGGATGTAACATATTGGTTCTCCTTTGTTTATCCTAAAGTTTCTGTTCTTCGAAAAAAGAAACGAATTCGCTCTTGATCTCGCTTAAAAAAGCGGCATTGCGTTCCACCGCGTTCCTTGCGCAGCAGACTGTCTCATGCAGCAGCTGTACCGTTTCGTCCAGGTCGTCGTTGACCAGCAGATAATCGTATCTGTCGATCGCTTCCGCCTCTTCCTGTCCGCGCCGCATCCGCTTCATGATGACCTCTTCGGTCTCGGTGCCGCGCTTTTTCAGCCGGTTGTAGATCTCCCTGACCGTGGGCGGCATCACGAAGAAAAGTACCGCTTCCGGGAAGATCTCCTTAACATGGAGCGCGCCCTGGCATTCGATCTCAAGGATCACATCCTTGCCCTGCTTAAGCTGTTCTTCCACATATTTGCGGGGCGTGCCGTAGAAATTGGAAACGTACTGCGCATACTCTAACAGTTCGTCGTTTGCGATCATTTCCTCAAAGCGCTCTTTCGTGATGAAAAAGTAATCCTTGCCGTCGACTTCACCGGGACGTTTGTCCCTTGTCGTTGCGGAAACCGAGAAAGCATACTGATCATGCAATCGCATCAGCTCCTTGCAGATCGTGCCTTTGCCGGATCCGGCAAATCCTGAAATTACAACCAAAAGTCCGCGCTTTGTCATCTTGTTCTCTCCGGTCCGCTTGCTTTACTCTATATTCTGGATCTGTTCCCTGACTTTTTCGATGTCGGTCTTTAAGTCGATCGCATGGTCGCTCGTGATCAGATCGTTTGACTTGGACAGGATCGTGTTCGCCTCGCGGTTCATTTCCTGTGCGATAAAATCAAGCTTGCGTCCGACACTGCCGCCCTCTGCGAGCGTCTGCTTCGTGTGTTCCACATGCGCGCGCAGTCTGACGATCTCCTCATCGATACAGATCTTGTCGGCAAAGAGCGTCACTTCCGTCATGATCCTTGCCTCGTCTATTTTGGCATCGGAAAGCATTTCCGTCACGCGCTCCGTGATCTTCTTGCGGTATTCCGCAATGATCTGCGGCGCACGTTCCGCGATGTAATCGACATGAGCCAGCATGCCGTCCAGCTTGGCGTTAAGGTCATCGGCCAGCCTTTTGCCTTCCGTGATACGCGCTTCCACGAACCCTTCGGCAGCCTTTCTGATCGCCGTTTCCAGATCCGTCCACAGTTCCTGCTCGTCGATCTCCATCTCTTCCAAAGACAGGACCTCCGGATAGCGGGAAAGCACCGAGATGCGCACATCGTTCTCCAGCGAGAACTCGTCTGCCATTTCCTTCAGATACTTCATATAGGAAGCAGCCATCTCACGGTTGTAATGAAGCGAATAATGGTTCTCCGTAAAGTCTTCATAGGTGATGAAAACATCCACCTTACCGCGCTGCATATATTCCTTGAGCAGATTCCGGATCGACGCCTCAAAGAAGTTCAGTTTCTTCGGCATCTTCAGATTCATGTCGAGGTATCTGTGGTTTACGGACTTTATTTCGACCGTGATCTTCTTGCTCTCATCCGAGAGTTCAAAACGGCCGAACCCAGTCATGCTCTTGACCATATGGTTCTCCTTTATCGCGCAGATTTCACACGCCATTTCATTATAGTCTATCGCCATTTGCGCGTCAAGCAAAGGTGTTGCAAAGCCTGCCTGCTTTATGTACAATGAATGCAATGTAAAAACGGCATTTCAGGGGGTATCCCATGGCACTGGACGGGTTCACGGTAAGCGCGCTTTGCGCGGAACTGAATAAAGAGATCCTGCAGGCCCGGATCTATAAGATCGCACAGCCTGAAAACGATGAGATCCTGCTGACCCTTAAAACGGAAGGGTCTCAGAAGCGACTCCTTCTGTGCGCCGATGCCTCTCTTCCCTTTTTATATCTGACAGACAAGAACAAGCAAAGCCCCATGAGCGCTCCGAACTTCTGCATGCTGCTGCGCAAACACCTGCAGAACGGCCGGATCACGGCGATCAGACAGCCGTCTTTGGAACGCATCCTCATGTTTGACATCGAACATCTGGACGAGATGGGGGATCTCAGGAAAAAGACGCTGATCATCGAGATCATGGGCAAGCACAGCAACATCATCTTTACCGATGAGGACGGCGTGATCATCGACAGCATCAAGCATGTCACCGCCGCCGTAAGTTCCGTCCGCGAAGTACTGCCGGGCCGCTCCTATTTCATCCCGCAGACGACGGAAAAAGCGGATCCCTTTACGATCACGGCGGATGATTTTATCGCTGCATTTCTGGCACAGCCGCTTCCCGCATGCAAGGCGCTCTATACGATCTTAACCGGCTTCTCGCCCGTCATGGCAACGGAGCTGCTGTATGAGAGCGGGCTGGATGCGGAAATGAGTACGGCCGCGATGAACCG
>JAGCXZ010000038.1 GCA_017961065.1 Lachnospiraceae bacterium | reverse complement strand
TGCTTGTCAAGAACGGTCCAGCCTTCTCTGTCAGCGATCTCCTGGAAACCATCGGTACGTCCGATCTGAGCGGAGGAGCCGATTGTACCCTGGATGATAAGAGCGTTGATCTCTTTGATGCCCTGCTTGTCAGCATAAGCCTTGAGCCATTCAGCTGCAGCCTTACCTTCTGTAAGGAAGTCAGAACCTACCCAAGATACATACTTGTCGGAATCGTCGATGGTTCTGTCGATAACGATTACGGGGATACCAGCGTCTTCACACTCTGTAAGAACGGTGTCCCAACCTGTTGCGATGATCGGGTCGATGATGATGTAGTCAACACCCTGCTCGATGAAGGAACGAACTGCTTCCTTCTGAGCTGCTTCATCATTGTCACAGTCAACGAAGCTTAAGTCGTAACCATTTGCCTCGGAGAAAACATCCTGACAGGACTTTGTGGAAGCTGTACGCCAGTCAGACTCGTGACCAACCTGTGCAAAACCAACTTTGATGAGGCCGCCTGCTGCTTCTTCTTCAGCCGGAGCTGCTTCTTCAGCCGGAGCTGCTTCCTCAGCGGGAGCTGCTTCTTCAGCCGGAGCTGCTTCTGCTGCAGGAGCGGGAGCTTCTGCTGCCGGAGCTGCTGCGTTACCGCAAGCTGTCAGACCAAGCACCATTGTGGTTGCCAGTAATACTGCTAAAACTTTCTTTTTCATATGATACCCTCCTATCATTTTGCGTGCATCGGACCGTCTGGGGTCCAAGCAACATGTAACGATTACATCATAAAAGGTATCTGTCAATCATTCCATGCATTTCAATCTGATGGGAGTTCAAATTTTTATGATTTTGATATCCGGGGTTGGATTTTTTACGATGGCGGTTGATTTTTCTATGAAGGCTCAAAAACCGGGTCAGATCTCCTCCCGCGGCAGCCTGATCTCGCAGGTCGTTCCCTCATTGTATTCGCTGCGGATCGTAACCCCGTAAGCATCGCCGAATTTCAGGCGGATACGCTCATTGACGTTATAAAGACCGTAGGCTTCGGCGCTGTCGAAGTTCGGATCCTTGATCCGCGCGTTGACCGTTTCCAGACGTTCCTTTGTCATCCCGATCCCGTTGTCCTCAACCGAGATCACGATGCTGTCATCCAGCAGTTCCCCCGTCACGGTGATCTTGCCGAGGCGCCGCTTGTTCTTGATCCCGTGATAGAGCGCATTCTCAACAAGAGGCTGCACGGAGATCTTGGGGATCGAATAGCCAAGGATGGATTCGGGCATGTCGATCTCATATTCGAGGATATCCTGATAGCGTACCTGCTGTATCTGCAGATAGCTGCGGACATGCTGCACCTCTTCGCGGATCGAAATGATATCTTTCCCCTGGTTCAGCGAGGTCCTGAAGAAATCCGACAGGCTCTCCACCATGCTAACGACTTTGTCCTGATCGCTGCCCTCTGCCAGCCAGACGATCGTATCGAGCGTATTATACAGGAAGTGCGGGTTGATCTGCGACTGCAGAAGTTCCAGCTCCGCCTTTCGAAGACTCGTCTGCTCCTTGGTCACCTGTGCGAGCAGCTCATTGATCTTGTCGATCATCGCGTTCAGCGAATCGGACAGCACGCCGACCTCACCGCCGGATTCCACATCGGAGCGCACGGAAAGGTCTCCTTTGGCCACCTGGTCCGTCACCTCACTCAGGCGGGTGATCGGCTTGGTGATCGTCTGCGGGATATATATGGAAAGAAAGACGATCAGGGCGGTGATCACACCGAGCGCAACCACTGTGTACCGGATCATCCGGACATAGAATTCCTGGTATTCCGTCCTCGCGACTTCCAGGTCCTTGATCTCGTAATAGAAATACTGAAAGACCGTCTCACGCAGGAGCGAGGTCACGATCTGCACGTCGTTCTCCCAGATCTCGATATTGTCCTCGTATCTGTTGCCCTCTTCGATGTTATCCTTGATCCTGTCCGCGTAGGTTTTCAGGTTTTTCAGGTATTTGCTCGCGCTTTTTAAGCGGGAGGCGTTTTCCTCGGACGGGTTTAAGCTGACCAGACTGTCAACGACGCGGTTCGCGTCATAGAGCAGCGAATCAAGCTCCGATTCACTTAAGGATTTGTTACCGACGATCAGCAGGTAGGTCTCGTAGTCAAAATCCTGTTTGAAGTCCAGACTGAACTCGCTGGCCACAACCGCGGAATTGATCATCTCCGCATACCTGTTGTTGCCCTGCCAGATATAGAAGAAACAGATGAGCATGAAAAAAAAGAGCGGAATAATAATCAGCGCATAGGAATAGCGGATCTTCGTGGCAAGTGTGGAGTTGCGGACAACCTGCTTGATTCGTCTGATCATGCCTCATCCTCCGCGCTCTCCTCAGTACCTGCGGATGCGCCCGAAACAGATGCGCCGCTGCCTTCCTCACGGAAGTGCGTCGGCGTCATGCCCTGCGTTTTCTTGAAGATCTAGGAAAAATAATGCGGATCCTTGTATCCGACCTCGAGCGCGATCTCGCTGCTGCGCTTTGTGGAGCACTTCAGCAGCTCCTTCGCCTTGTTCATGCGAAGATCCGTTAAGTACTTGATAAAGGTCTGCCCGGTCTGCTGCGAGAAGATCATGCTCAAATGGTTCGGGGAGATGTTGACATGTGATGCCAGCATATTCAGAGAGAGTTCCTCATCCGAATAATGCGCATCGATGTATCGCAGCACCTCATCCACCACCTCGCCGTACCGGCTGCTGGTGCACCTGTCGCGCAGATCCATGGCTTCCCGGACGATCCGGCTGATATAGGCCGTCGTTTCCTCCGCATTTGAAAGCATTGTGCCGGCCATGTCGGGCTGTGCGATCTCTCCCCTGTCATAGCCGAGTTCCTCAACAAACGCCGCGACGGTAAAATAAAGATCCATCGCGATATACTGCCGGAACATGGCGGACTGCAGGCTTTTTTCCCCAATCCCGCTTAAGAATTCGTCTATGAAGTAAACCGTCTCGTCCTGACTGCCCAGTTTCAGGAAATTCGTTGTCCTGCTCCTGTCGATCTGCTTGGGGTCCACACTGGTCAGATCCAGTTCGCTCTTATGCGATACGATCTCCGGCTGAAGACCCGCCGCATCCAGTATCCGGTTTTCATTTGTAAAATACCGGTGCGCGAACGCGCGGTTCGCATCCGTAAAGCACTCCGGCAGCTGGAACAGGCGGTTTACACTCCTGCCGATCCCGCCAAAATACCGGATATGCGGATAATCCTTTAAGATCTCCTCAAAACGTGTCACAAAGGCGTTCCGGTTTTCCTGCAACGCCTCTTCGGAATCGGCCTTAAACAGCAGCGCTTTGCCCTCCAGATTCCGGTCAAACACAAGAAAATCATAGTCCGCTTCCAGCGTCTGCAGCTTCTCTTCCACTTTCACGACACTGTCCGAATACTCCCCCTGCAGATGCGCAGACGACTGCAGCACAACCAAAATGATGTTGTAATGCATTGCCGTTAAGTCGATGGAGAGCGCGGCTGCCGCCTCCATGAGCTGGGCGGGTGATTTTGCCCCCGTAACAAGGTCCCCGAACAGGTTCGATCTCTCCCGCAGGTTCGCTTCCTCCATCTCGCGGTCATACTGCTCGCGGATCTGGCGTTCCCTGCGTTTCTCCTCGATGCGGTCTGCAACGATGTTGACTTCCCTGAGCAGATCGTCTCCCTTGATCGGTTTGGTCAGGTACTGCGCCACGCCGATCTTGATGCCCTGCTTCGCGTATTCGAATTCCTCAAACCCCGACAGGATGATGATCTCGATCCACGGGAACTCCTTCTTGATCAGTTTGCTCAGCTCGAGCCCGTCCATAAAAGGCATACGGATATCCGTGATCACGATATCGGGCTTCAGTTTCTGGATCATCGGAAAAGCCAGTTCACCATCGCTTGCTTCCCCGCAGAACTCATAGCCGTTTCCCGACCAGTCCACGTTATTCTTGATGCCCTCACGCACCACAAATTCATCTTCTACCAGAAATACTTTGATCATATTTAGCATATTATCATAGGCCGCGCGCTTTCTCAATATTTGCTTTGGTTGCAAGGCACGGCGGATTGCGAATATAATAGGAACATAGATCCTCGGAAAATCACCTGCGCAGGAGGGCGGCATGAAAAAACATCACAAGATCCTTCACGATCTTCATTCCTATGTTCTGATCATCATCGGCGCGTTGCTTGCGAGTTTCTCGGTTGCCTGCATCCTGCTCCCCAACGATGCCATTGACTACGGCACGGCCGGGATCGCGATCATCATCAGCAAGATGACGGGCTTAGGGCTTTCGCTCTGCGTGCTCTGCGTCGTGCTCCCGTTCCTGATCTGCGGCATCATCTATCTGGGCAAGGTGTTCTGTTTAAAAGCCGTGATCGGCTCCGTTGTCTATATGGTCGGGCTGGATTATTTTGAACGCATGCCGTTTTCGCTTAACACCGAGCACTTTCTTGCGGTCGCATTCGGCGGCGCGCTGCTTGGCGCAGGCCTCTCCCTGATCTTAAAATTCGGCGGCTGTATCGACGGCTCGGAGATCCTGGCAAACGTGATCGTCAAGAAGCTGTCCGATAAGACCGGGCGCAATTACAGCATGAATGTGATCCTGATCATCTTCAACGCCCTCGTCTACACCGCCGCCTTTATCCTGATCGACAAAAGCGCTGCACTCCTAAGCCTTCTCGTTTACATTGTCGCAACCGCAATCATCGACCACTTTACCGACCACTTTGAGGCGATCAAACAGGTCCGTATCATAACAAAAAATCCCGAGGAAATGATCCGCGGGATCCGTGATGACCTTGGCAAGACCTGTACGATCGTGGATTCGTACGGCGCGATTGCAGGTGAAAATAAAACACTAATATGTTATGTAAACTACTTTGAGCTCCAGAAACTCCGCGATCTCATCAACCGTTTTGAGGAGCCGTCGTTCACAACGATCTCCACGATCGACGAGATCATACGCTAACACGAAGTGAATCCCGATCATATTACAAATCATAAACAGCGGAATGATCTGTCCGGGCGAGCTTTCGGTTAAGGCGCGAGTCCGGGAAGATACATTCCGCTGTTATATTGTGCTGCTTGCTGTATGATTCAGTGCCTTTCGTCCGTGTTGGCGTAGCACTCGCAGAATCTGGCCGCAAAAGAGGTCGGCTCACCGTTCACGGTAAGATGCGACACATCGCCGAACAGATTCATGCGGAATGACGCATATCCTTCCTGTCTCTCTTCCGTTGCAAGCACCGTTACGGATGAGGGCGGTGCCACCATTCCGTGCCATAATACCATCGGTGAGATGCGCCAGAGATAACTGATCAGTACGGCCGTCAGCCCGTAGTGACAGAAAAAGACGATCGTATCGTTGTTCGGGTGTTTGGCAAGGAACAGATTCCCTTCGCGCACATACCCGTGATCGGCCAGAAACTGTTCAAACAGGCCGGTCACCCTGGCATATTCCTCTCCGACATGTCCCGCCTGCATGACAGGATGATTCATCCACTGCTTTGCATCATAAAATTCCGGACATACCGTCCAGTCCTTGGGCATCCAGTCCCAGGAGATCGACTTTACTCCTTCGGGGCGGTCTGGTCTCTGGATCAGGGGCGGGAATTCCTTGA
>JAGCXZ010000037.1 GCA_017961065.1 Lachnospiraceae bacterium | reverse complement strand
TCGAATTCGCGCTGCAGCTGCTTCTCACCGAATGCCCTCGAGTTGGCGTTGGTCAGGGCATCCCAGTTCAGCTTGTCTTTCAGTTCCTTGTTTCTCTTTTCAAAATGCTTGACGCTGGTCTTCCTGTAAACAAACAGCATCAGGAACAGCAGCACCAGCCAGGTGAACGAGATCGCGCCAAGCATCAGCAGCTGGTAGGAGCGCATGTTCTCTGCGGCCTGAATCCGATAGTGATCCAGGTCATCGATGTTCACGCCCATGCAAATGATCCAGTCATACGTTTTGTAGAGTTTGGAGAACGTAACCTTCTCCGTCACCTCATCGGAGTTCAGTTTCTTAAATGCATAGTTTAAGTAGACCTCACCGTTCTCCTTGACGCCGTTGAGTTCTTCCTCGTAGGCGAGCATTCCCATCTGGTTCACTTCGTTGGTCGAAAGATAGCACCCTTCGGTATCGCTTAAGTTCGGGTGGATCAGACGGATCGCGTAATTGTCCCCGCCGTTATAATCCAGCACCTTCTGGATCCACATATAGGCGCCGTCCTCGTGGTGTTCGCCGTAGATCCGCTTGCGCGCGAGCATCTCCATCTCATCCTCGATCTCCTCTTCCGTCGCCTCCGGATGCTCCGAAAGGTAGGTCACCCGCTCGGCATCCAGATAAAGGATCATGTTGTTCACATACTCCTGCAGCATGTTCTTTTTGACGGCCATCGTCGTATCGTAGGTCATCACCGCGCTGATCCTGGTGATCACGCGTGAGAACACGATGATCAGCATCAGCGAGATCAGCAATCCCGTGATGAAAAAGATCAGTGTCTGTCTGATTTCAACTGTTTTGTTTTTTTTCATATGTCCCCTGTTTACATGCCCCGGCATTACTGCCCCGCTGCGATCCTTGACAGCATCTCATATGCCGTGGTCAGTGTCTGCGACTCCTCCGGTTTTTTTAAGAACACAGCCGCGCAGTAGGCTGAGTGCGTATTTTCCTTCTCCCGTACCTCATAGAGTTCCGACGGGATTCCGTACTCTTTCGCTTTGGTGCAAAAAGCTTCCGCCTGCCCGTACCCGACCAGACCGTCATGTCTGCTCTGGATCATGCAGAGCCTGAAGTCCTTCCTGGCGTGCAGCTTGCCGTATGGTTCGCCGGCCATCCAGTCCGCGGTGTTTTTGCTGTTGAACAGATACTTCAGCAGCAGGTTCAGCGTGCCGGTCTGCGGCAGTCCGAAATACAGTGGGCCCGCCATGCTTAAGAAGCCTGCAAAATCACGCTCATCGATCCCGAACTTCTCCTGTCTCTCCCTGTCAAAGCAGAGCAGCGCGCCAAGGTGCGCGCCCGCGGAAGACCCCATGACAATGATCTTCTCATAGGAACGGTCCCGTTCCGCCAGGTACTTTACGGTCTCGGCATACCCGCGGAACACATCATCCGCGATATCGTCATACCTGTATCCCGGCGTCTTGCGGTAGCATGGCATCACGCAGTCATATCCCTGCGATGCGATATTCTGTCCGATATAGAAATCCTGTTTGGGATTATGCGAATTCCAGCCGCCCCCGTGAATGTAGAATACGAGCACACGGCCGTTTGCATGCGGTGCTGACGCAGAGGGCCCTGACGCGCGCGAAACGGCGGCTTCCGATACGTCTGCATCATCCGGAGCCGGCGAGCGGAAAAACAGGAAATACTGATTCCTGCCGCCCCATCTGTATTCTTCCGGTATGATCGTCTTCTTCACGCTCAGCAGCGGAATGATGTATTTCCAGTAGCTGCAATATTCTCTGAGGGTATCATTCATGATCTGATTTGTCTCCCACACATCGATTCGAATGTGGCTATTTATTAATTTATCATATATTGACGGATTATGGTAGTCTCATCAGACCTCCGGTGCCTTCCGTCTGTGTTTCAAAACCAGATAGCCGATCGGCAGGATAAATGCCAGGATCTCAGCGAGAAGACCAAACAGGCCGAGATTCTCTCTTGCCGTGTCTATGAACAGAGTCGGAGTCTCAAGAACCGTCACCTGCATCCGCACGAAGACAAAGCAGAAAAAGTTATTCACAAAGTGCAGGACGATACCGCCTTCGCCGCCGCCGATCAGAAGGTTTGCCACAAAGATCAGAAAGCCCGAGACAAAATACGAACCGCCGGTCAGCACAACGTTTGTTCCGGACTGCGATGTCACTTCCGGATTAAAAAGATGGAGCGACATGAAAAAGAGTCCGCTGAGCACGGCAAGCAGAAGACCTTTTTTCATCGGAGGTATTTTGTTCCCAAACGGGATACGCAGGAACAGGACCCTGAAAAAGATCTATTCCGCCGTCGTCTGCAGCCATAAAAACAGAAGGCAGAACAGCGCGTTGAAAAGCACCAGCGAAACCGGATGCGGATCATAAACCAGATTCGGCAGATCGATCAGCTGCACAAGGAATAAGGATAAGAGATACAGCAGTCCGGTCACGGCCGCGCTCTTCACATCCGCTTTGCGGCCTGCCCCAAACAGGAACGAGCGCAGCGTGGTATGGCAGAAGCAGTTGATGGCAAGCATGAAACTGATATAGAGTCCCGCAAACATCGCGCAGGCTTTTAGCAGTTCCATCTCCGGTGCCAGAAAGCTCCCTTCCTGCAGAAACGGGATCTGTGTAACCAAAACGCCGAAAAGTCCGCCGGTTGAGATCCCGGCCGCAAGCGAAAACAGGATCGTTACGATCCAGCGCCACACCGGTGCCTCATTCTCATTCCACATCACAGTTGTCCTACGCATTTCATCCTCCCGTCCCGGATCATATGTCCCGATCAGTTTAAGATCGGCTCTGCCATTTGATCCGCGCCGTATTGCTTTTCTTGTTCGATAACATTGTTATGTATCATTGTTACATATCCATGTTATATATCAGTGTTATATAACAATGTTATCTGATAAAAAATCGCAGCTGCACACCCGCAGCTGCGATCGTTTGTCTCATCTCACTTCCGGATCACGCCGGTCAGTCGTTGGTATAGTTGTCAAAATAACCCTGTACCAGAACGATCGGTGTACCCTTGTCGCCGGAGCCGCTGGTCAGGTCGCAGAGCGAGCCGATCAGATCGGTCAGCTGTCTGGGCGTTGTACCCTGGGAAGCCATGTTGCCGACCAGATTCGCATCCTTTTCCTTGATGCTCTTCTCGATCGCTTCCTTGAGTTCCTTGCCGCTTAAGTTCTTAAAATCATTGTCAGCCAGATATTTCAGTTTCAGTTCGCTCGGTGTTCCCACAAGACCGGATGTGAAGGCCGGGGAAACAACAGGATCAGCCAGCTCCCAGATCTTGCCCTGCGGATCCTTGAACGCGCCGTCACCGTAGACCATAACTTCCACATGCTTTCCGGTCACGGAAAGGATCTGCTTCTGGATATCTTCCACCAGACCCTGGCAGTCGCGCGGGAACAGTTTGATCTTGCCTTCTGTGGACTTGTTGGAGCCCAGCAGACCGTACTTCTCGTTGTAGCCGCTTCCGTTGACCGAAGCAGTCAGAATATCGTCCAGACCGCATACAACCTTTGCGCCTGCTGCCTTTAAGAGACGTTTGCTGCGTGCTCGCGTATGAATGTCACAGGTCAGCACGTGATCCGCGTACTTAAGGATCGTTGTTGCCTGGTTCGCAAAGATGATCTCCACCTCAGCGCCTGCCTCACGGATCAGATCGGAATAGTAATCGATGTAGTCGATCCCCGTGAACTCATGTTTTCTGTAGCCGAACAGTTCCCTGTATTTTTCAAGTGTCAGAACATCACTGTAAGGATTGATACCCTTCTCGTCCAGATCGTCGAGCGTCAGCAGCGCATTGCCGACCTCATCGGACGGATAGGACAGCATCAGCACAACCTTCTTTGCGCCCTGCGCGATTCCCTTTAAGCAGATCGCGAAACGGTTTCTCGAAAGAATCGGGAAGATCACACCGATCGTTCCTCCGCCGAGTTTTGCGCGCACATCATCCGCGATGTCATCAACGGTCGCGTAGTTGCCCTGCGATCTTGCAACGATCGACTCGGTCACCGAGATCACATCCCTGTCTCTTAACGCAAAGCCTTCGCTCTCCGCCGCCTCGAGCACACTGGTCACGGCAATATCCGCCAGATTATCCCCTTCGCGGATGATCGGGCAGCGAATACCCCTTGAAACGGTACCAACTCTTCTTTCCATAAAGACACTTCTCCTTCCGATATATGGTATAATGATCATTGCGATCATGCAAAAGACACCGCAACCATTATAAATGAATGCATATATGTATGTAAAGATGAAAGAGGAAAATCATGGGCTACGAGATCGAACGTAAATTTCTGATCCACAAAATGCCGGAGGATCTGAACAAGTATCCGTTCTACCTGATCGAGCAGGTATACCTGACAACGGAACCGACGATCCGCGTACGGCGCGAGGACAACAGTTATTACATGACCTATAAGGGAGGCGGCGGCTTAAAGCACGAGGAATATAATCTGCCGCTGACAAAGGATGCATATGAGACGTTAAAATCAAAAGCGGACGGTAACGTCATCACCAAAAAACGTTATCTGATCCCCTATGAACCTTATACGATCGAACTGGATCTTTTCGATCCGCCGTTTGCACCGCTCGTGCTCGCGGAAGTGGAATTTCCGACGGAAGAAGAGGCCCGTGATTTTAACGTGCCCGACTGGTTCGAAAAAGACGTGACAGACGACAGGCGCTACTACAACTCCTACATGAGTTTTGCACCCGTGAACGGTTAAGTGGAAAGATGCGCTTCGCTCCGCTGCAGCAGCGCGCGGATGGTCTCTTTAAAGATCGCAGGCTGCAGAGGTTTTACCAGATAGTCGTCGATCTTTAACTCCTCGACTTTCTTAACGATCTCCATGCTCTTGGTTTCGGTCAGCAAGATCACCGGCGTATCGTAACGGTCCCTGATATCGGCATAGAGCGCAAGGCCGTCGGTATCGGCGATCCCCGGATTTAAGAGGATCAGCGCAAACTCATTGTCCTCAAGCATTTCCAGGGTTTCCTGCTTCGTGCCGGCAAACCGCAGACAGATATTTTCGATATCCTGCAGGATCGTGATCATCTCCTGCAGGATTTCTTTATCGTCATCCACCACGAGAATGTTGTGCACACCATCATCACTCTGGCGGAGTTCATATTCCGTATCCTCATCTATGATCTCAAGCATGGCTTTTGCGATCTCGGGATCAAACTGCGAGCCCATTCCTTTTTGGATCTCATCGCGAACCACTTTCTGGGACAGCATCTTGCGGTAACTCCGGTCACTTGCCATCGCATCATAAGCATCCGCAACCGCGATGATACGCGCGGCTTCCGGAATGTCCGTTCCCTTCAGTCCGCTCGGATACCCCGTTCCGTCAAAACGCTCATGGTGGTATTTTGCGCCGTATCCGATCCTGGCATCGTCATGGATATCGCGCAGGATATGATAACCGCTGACCGGATGGATCCGGATCTGGTCAAACTCCTCATCGGTCAGTTTCCCGGGCTTGTTGATCACTTCCCCGTCCACGCGGATCTTGCCCACGTCATGCAGCATGCCCGCATAGTAGAGGATCTGCTGCGTCTCTTCGGACTTGCCGAGTTTCTTTGCGATGCGCACCGCATAATCGGCCACGCGCTGCGAATGACCGCTCGTATAGATATCCTTGGCATCGATCGCGGATGCGAGCGACTGGATGATGTTAAGGTTCATACGCCGAAGCTGTTCCATGCTCGCCCGCTCGCTCTTTTCGGCGCTCTCGATCCGTCTGACCGAAATGATGCAGAAGAGCACGATCAGGGAATAGATCAGAACAGACACCACGATCCCCACGATCAGCTGGATGCGGATCCTGCGGAACAGCGACGCGTTGTTCACAACGAAGGCCATGTTCCAGTCGCCTTCGATCTTCTCCGTGAACACCGTGCATTTCTTGCCTTCGAGTTCCATCTCAAAACTGCCGCTCTTGATGATGCGGAGTCCGGAAATGAATTTGATCTTTTCGTCTTCTTTGGTATAGTCCTTGCCGATCTCTTCCGGATCGCTGTGCGCAAGGACGAGGCCTTTTCCGTCCACGATGAAGCTGTATCCGGCCTCTCCCATCGTCATCTGCTCGACGATGCCCTGTACCTTGTTGAGCACGATATCAAGCGCCAGTACGCTTTTATGATCGGAAAGCTGCTTGGTAAAGGAAACGATGATCTCCCCGGTCTGGGCATCCACATAGGGTGAGGAAAGCACCATATCCCCGCGGGCTTTTGCCGCCTCCTTAAACCAGTCTCTCTCCGCGGGATCGTAGTCTTCCGGCGGAATCCAGCCGGACCCGTCGATATAGCTGCCGTCCACAACACCGTAGAGTCCCGTGAAGTTTGCATCATACCGCGCCTTTAACTGATCGCTCTCTTTTGTCAGATACGCAAGGATATCTTCCCTGTCCGCGCCGTTTTCCATCAGCGCTTCCACGGAATCTGCCGCAAGCCACAGCGCATCGTATCCTTTGTTCATGTAGTTCTCGATCATGGCAGCCTGGCCGGCCAGATTGCTCTCGCCCAGACTCTTTTCATCGGCGGCTGATTTTTTGTAAAAAGAACCAAACAGGTAGATCAGCATGACTGCCTGCAGGATAAAGATCAGTATGATCGTTACGAAAAACTGTTTGATATGCGTGCTCTTCATAATTAACATAAGTTTATCATACTGGATTATTTTATTTCAATGCGATAAAATAAAAAAAAATACGAAATAATCGTTGCAGACAGGAGAAAATCACAATGGTAGGATGGGTCTTTGCGGCGATCGGCATCGTCGGTCTGGGTCTTGTCATAGGCGTTATCACGAAAGTCACAAGTTTCCTCAGGGAAGTATCCCCGCTTGTGGATGCGATCAAGGATACTGATTTTAACGCGCTTGAAGGCGAGATCGCCACGACACCGAAGTCCGTCAACGGAATGACATCGCTCTGCATCCCGCGCATCACGGCAGACTTTCCGGAGTTCAACTGGTATGAGTTCAAGCAGCGCGCGGAGAACATGATCCTCTCTGCATTCCATGCGATCGAGGAAGAAGACGCCGGACTTGTCAAACATGCATCAAACGAATTGCGCTCACAGATCGCGCTTACCATCGAAGCCAACAAGGATGCGGGTGTAAGAGAGATCTTTCGCGACGCCAGGATCCATCAGACAGAGATCAGGGAATACCGCAAGCAGGGCGGCAACTGCGTCATTATCCTGCAGTCGGCCGTCGGCTTCTACCACTATAAAGTCAACCGGAGCGGCGCTAAGGTCGCCGGCTCTGATACGGTTACCACGCAGAAGCGTTACGATACGGAACTGGTATATGTTCAGGATACGGAGAAAGTCGCGGACGGACAGAAGGCTCTCGGTGCCACCTGCCCGCAGTGCGGCGCGCCCGTAAAAGAGCTTGGCAGCAAGACCTGCCCCTACTGCGGCTGCGGCCTGACAGAGATCAGCATCCGCGTCTGGAATTTCAACCGTCTGACAGAAGTGGGTAAGTAAAAATCACACGCGGCAGACGTTTGTATCACGTGCAGCCTGCGCTACGGCTGCAGCAACAGCCGGCGTAACCGCCGCGTTGAAACTGTTCGGAATGATATATTCGGGACTCAGTTCTTCCTCACTTACAACTCCCGCGATCGCCATGGCCGCGGCGAGTTTCATTTCTTCATTGATATCCGTTGCGCGAACATCAAGCGCTCCACGGAAGATCCCCGGGAATGCAAGCACGTTATTGACCTGATTCGGGTAGTCGCTTCTGCCCGAGCAAACGACTGCTGCGCCTGCTGCCTTTGCCTCTTCCGGCATGATCTCAGGCACCGGATTTGCCATTGCAAATACGATGGGATCCTTTGCCATCGAAGCGATCATCTCAGGCTTTAACACGCCCGGTGCGGAAACGCCGATAAAGGCATCAGCACCTTTTATCACATCGGCAAGGCTTCCCTTTTTCAGTTCGCGGTTTGTGACTTTCGCCATCTCTGCCTGCGCGGGATTGAGTTCTTCCATGCCCTCGCAGATCGCGCCGAACTTATCGCACATGATCACGTTCTTAAGACCGGCTCTCATCAGAAGCTTTGTGATCGCGATACCTGCAGAACCTGCGCCGTTGATCACAAGACGGATCTCATCGATCTTTTTGCCGACTACCTTTAAGGCATTGATCAGACCCGATAAAACCACGACAGCCGTACCGTGCTGGTCATCATGGAAAACGGGGATGTCGCAGCGCTCCTTTAACTTGCGCTCGATCTCAAAACATCTGGGTGCGGCAATGTCCTCCAAGTTGATCCCGCCAAAAGAGCCCGCAAGCAACGCAACCGTATTTACGATCTCATCCACATCCTTGGAACGGATGCAGAGCGGGAACGCGTCGATCCCGGCAAAGCGTTTGAACAGGCAGCACTTGCCTTCCATGACCGGCATGCCCGCTTCCGGACCGATATCACCAAGGCCTAAGACCGCGGTGCCGTCCGTTACAACAGCCACCAGATTGGCACGTCTCGTATAGGTATAGGAAAGATCCACGTTCTCACTGATCTTGATGCAGGGCTCGGCAACACCGGGCGTATAGGCCACCGCGAGGTCTGCCATCGACTCCAGCGTCGGTCTGCAGATCACTTCGATCTTGCCGTTCCATTCCTCATGTTTTTGCAATGCGTAAGCTTTCGGATCCATGTTGTGTTCTCCTTGTTCTTTCATGTTATCTGTCCGGTCATGCTCTTTCCGGCTGCATTCTTTCAGGCCGTGTTGACCGTTTTGGTCAAATGTCATTTCCGGCAGTTTATTCTCAATTCCATCTCAGCTTCTTTCCTGACCCGCAGACCGCTTCGGCGGCTTCGGTCCCAGGAACTGGTATAGGTAAGTCTTCATCATACCGTTGTAGATCTTGCGGTTCTTGTCGGCCTTGCGTCCGATGTATTTCTCCACGTCCGCAAACCCCGTGATCACAAACAGCGACCAGGCATCCAACGCTTTATAGCGCTGCGCCAGCTGCGTATAGAGTTCTCCCAGCTGCTCCCGCTCACCGATCCGCTCGCCGTAAGGCGGGTTGGTGATGATGAAACCGTATTTTTTCGGATGGGACAGCTGCGCGACCGGACGCTGCTGGAAGTGGATCAGTTTCTCCACACCCGCGCGCGCCGCATTGTCTCTGGCCGATCCCACGATCTCTCCGTCAATATCATATCCCTGAATGTCCGTGTGCACGTTTAAGTCAAGCAGGTCGTTTGCCTCATCCACGCCGCGGTACCAGAGTTTACGTGCCAGAAGATTGTTCCAGTTCTCCGCGATCGGTGCCTTGCTGACCAGTTTCCGGTAGCCTCTCTTATGTAAGGACTCACCCGTTGTATCCAGACCGATCGTCACCTGATCCTTCATCAGGAAAACGCGGAACGGATAGGACGCGCCGC
>JAGCXZ010000352.1 GCA_017961065.1 Lachnospiraceae bacterium | reverse complement strand
TCCGGATTTCTCAGCCAAATACGGGGAGGAAGCCGCGGAGGGCGGTTCGCTGATCGTGGAGAGCAGCAAGCGGTCCCGCGTGGTCCCGAACAGCACCCTGTTTGAATCGGAGATCGATTATGAGACCTATTCGCAGAAGATCACCGGATTTGACGGTGAGGGACGCATCACAAGCGCGATCGCCTATGTGACGGGCGATGATCTGCCCGTGCTCTATCAGGTATGCGGACACAGTGAACTCGCGATCGGCGGTTCCCTGCAGACAAGCATCGAAAAAGCCAATGTGGAGATCCGGGACCTGAATCTGATGGAGTGTGAAACGATCCCGGAAGATGCCGGCGGCGTAGTGATCCTTTCGCCGACGCAGGACATCTCAAAGGATGATGCGGATAAACTTAAGTCTTATATGGACGGCGGCGGTAAAGTCATTGCCGTCACGAGCCTGACAGACACACCGCTTGACAATCTGACGGGTGTGTTCAAAGACTACGGGCTGACTCTAACGGAGGGACTTGTCGTGGATCCGGCTCCGAGTTACTACTACGAGAACCCGTATTACCTGCTTCCCGATGTGGCGCCATCCGTGATCAGTTCCGAACTGGCTTCGCAGAACAGGAACATCCTGATGCCGTTCTCTCAGGGGATCATCGTGCAGGAAAATAATGAAGAAGGGGCGCCGACGGTCAATCAGGTTCTGACTACGTCGGGGGATTCCTATGCCAAGAAGGGCACAAATCCGGAGAACTGGGAATATGAACCCGGGGATGAAATGGGACCCTTTGCGCTCGGCGTCTATGTGTCTCACATGAATGATGACACGAAAGAGACCGAACTGCTGTGGCTTACGACCGAGTACATGCTTTCGGAGCAGGCCAATGCGCTGACGGCAAACGCGAATTTCGAACTGATCGACAATATGATCGCAAGGATGAAAGGGGAAGAGACAGGACTCTCCATTCCTGCGAAAAAATACATGGCGGATAACTTTACGATCCCAAGAACTGTATTTTTCTTCGGATTTACAGTTACAACCGTGCTGATTCCTGTTATACTGATAGTTGTCGGACTGATCATCTGGTTAAGCAGAAGAAAGAAATAAGACGGGATACACTATGCAGAAGAAAACAGCGCTCATTACCGGGGCTTCCCGCGGGATCGGAAGAGCGATCGCAGAAAAGTTCGCAGAGGCAGGCTATGATCTGATCCTGACCTGCGTTAACTCAGGGAAAGAACTGGAGACATTTGCGGAGGGATTAAGGGAAGATTTCCATGGAAATTATACCTGCTTTTGCGGGGATCTTTCGGATCCTGCCGTTTGTGATGAACTGTTTTCGCGCATCGGATCTCTGGATGTTCTGGTCAATAACGCCGGGATCTCGCAAAGAGGCCTGCTGACGGATCTGACGCAGGAGGATTGGGCGAAGATCGTGGGTATCAACCTGAGCGCACCGCTCTATCTGTCGAAGCTTGCGATCCCGCTGTTCTTAAAGAAAGAGGAAGGGTGTATCATCAATATCTCGTCCGTATGGGGTGAGGTCGGCGCGTCCTGTGAAGTGGCCTATTCTGCCACCAAGGGCGGACTGAACGCGTTCTCGCGCGCGCTTGGAAAGGAACTGGCACCGAGCCGGATCCGGGTCAATGCCATTTCCTGCGGGCTGATCGATACACAAATGAATGCCTGCTTAAGTGCCGATGAGATGGAGACGCTCATAGAGAGCATACCCGCGGACCGTGCGGGCAAGCCCGAAGATGTGGCACAGCTTGCGCTTATGCTGGCGGAGAGTAATGATTATCTGACAGGTCAGGTGATCCGCCTGGACGGAGCCTGGATCTGATAACGGATATTTTGAGGGAGGAATGTTGAAATGTTTGCTGAAATGTGGTTACCTGTTCTGTTGTTCTGCGTCGGGCTGGTCTGCCTGATCAAGGGTGGCGACTGGTTTGTCGGCGGGGCAACGGGTATCGCCGAGCGGTTTCATGTACCGGAACTTCTGATCGGCGCGACGGTGGTATCGATCGGAACAACGCTTCCGGAGGCGCTGGTTTCAGCGACTTCGGCGATAAGGGGCGTTTCCAGTATCGCTTACGGCAACGCGATCGGTTCGATCATCTGCAATACGGCACTTATTTCAGGCCTGACTGTAGCGATCGCTCCGGCGGTTGTGGATAAAAAGCCGCTGAAGATGCCGGTTGCATTCTTTTTCTGTTCAGCGGCATTCTATATGGCAAATGCCTATCTGTTCCATACATTCTCGAGAGTGAGCGGCATCATCCTGCTGACCGGCTTCTGCGTGTATATCGGGATCCAGGTACGGAATGCCATCGTACAGGGGAAAAACCCCAAGGCGCATGCCATGGCGGAAGAAGCCGGTGTTGAGGATCATAAGGACGATCCGCTGTGGAAGGATATCCTTCTGCTCGTGGTGGGCGGAGCATTGATCGCCATCGGGGCTCGACTGCTGGTCGATAACGGCGTGATCATAGCTGAGAAGCTTGGCGTACCGGAAACGGTCATTGCAGTGACCTTTGTTGCGCTGGGTACTTCGCTTCCCGAACTGGTAACCGCGATCATTTCCCTGGCCAAGGGACACGGCGCGCTTTCGCTTGGCAACATCATCGGTGCCAATCTGCTGAATATGCTGCTGGTCAGCGGCGCGGCCATTACCTTAAACCCGTTTGACGTGCCCAACGAAAAGCAGGTTGCGGGAATGAACGCATCGCTTGTCATCGACATACCGTTAATGCTTCTTGTGATGGCACTTTTAACCGTTCCGCCGCTTCTTACCGGCAAACTCAAACGGTATCAGGGCATCCTGCTCCTGGCTCTGTACGCCGGGTATTGCACGTTTCAGTTTATATAGCCGCAAACAAAACCAAGCGCCGCAACGCGGCATTTGGTTTTGAGCGGCATTATACATTATTATGAGGAGAGAAAACCATGTCAGACTTATACGACCTGATCATCATCGGTTCCGGCCCGGCCGGAATGACGGCAGCCATCTATGCGGGCAGAGCGGAGCTTAAGACGCTTCTGATCGAACGTAACCCCATGGGCGGCGGACAGATCGTCAATACATATGAGGTAGACAATTATCCCGGCCTTCCGGGGATCAACGGCTTTGACCTGGGTACGAAGATGTCCGAGCATGTGGACAGATTCGATATTCCACGCGTGGAAGCCGAAGTACAGTCATTGGATCTTGCGGGCACGGAGAAGAGCGTGCAGACCGATCAGGGGACGTATCATGCAAAATGCGTGCTGATCACGAGCGGAAATTCACCGCGTAAACTCGGGATACCCGGGGAAGAGGAACTGACCGGCATGGGCGTATCCTACTGTGCAACCTGTGACGGCGCTTTCTTTAAAAACCGTGTGACGGTTGTGGCCGGCGGCGGCGATGTTGCGGTTGAGGACGCGATCTTTCTGGCAAGAGGCTGCTCCAAGGTATATCTCGTACACAGAAGAGACCAGCTGCGCGCGGCAAAGATGTTGCAGACGGCTTTGTTTGCCAAGGAAAACGTCGAAGTGCTCTGGGACAGCGTCCTGACATCCGTGAACGGGAAGGATCAGGTGACTTCCGTTACCGTACAGAATGTGAAGACGCAGGAGAGCAGGGACCTTCCGGCTGACGGTGTCTTTATCGCGGTCGGGACCAGCCCGAACAATTCGTTTTATCAGAATACGGGTCTTGAACTTGATCAGAACGGGTATATCGTTGCCGGGGAAGACGGTGTTACGAACCTGCCGGGTGTCTTTGCGGCCGGGGATGTGCGCACCAAGCGCCTGCGCCAGGTATCCACGGCAGTGGGAGACGGCGCAAACGCGATCACATCGGTTCTGGAGTACCTGATATGACAAAACGACCGTTATCGGTTATACTTAACAAAATTGTAACAACTTTGTAACATCTTTATCGAAACAGAGTGAAACGCGGTGCGCTTTGCACTGGGAACATGATATACGGTAAGTAATATGAAGAAAGCAGTAATAAGAGGAGTTGCGGCGCTTGCGCTTTGCGCCATTGTAATGGCTGAGCTGCCTGCACAGAAGGCATATGCGTCATCGTATCTGCCGGCCGCCGGCGGAGCACTCGCCTTTGGCGACGGCGTTTCGATCAGCGACATCAAGGCGACACTGGCCAAGAGCCAGGCCCATAAGACGGCTGCCGCAACACATGCAAATATCGCGAATAAGGTTTATGTGGCTTCTACCGATGAGGAAGCGGGCGCTTCGGGGTCCACGGATACATCGTTGAAAGCAGAGACACCTGCGTCCAAGGCGATCGCCGAGAACAACGGTGTTGCCGGTTCCGCCGCCGATGCGGCACCGGTTGCGGTTACAACAACTGACGATACACAGGCCGGAGAAGAAGGCGGAGAGACTTCCACAGCGGAGACGGATCCGTCAGCGACTCCTTCCATGGAGATCAACATCGAATCCGGCGATGTGGCTGAAGGGGAACAGGATCTGTCCAACACGATCATCGCGCAGTGTAACGGATGGGTCAACGTCAGGGAAACGCCCTGCGAAGAGGCAGAGATCGTCGGAAAGCTCTACGACAAGTCCGCCGGTGTCTGGCTGGGTAAAGAAGGGGACTGGTACAAGATCAAATCAGGTAACTGTGTCGGCTACGTTAAGGGAGAGTATGTAGTAACAGGGGAAGCGGCTATCGCGCTCGCCGAAGAGGTAGGTCAGCGTGTGGCCGTAGTAAACACAACGACCCTCAAGGTCAGGGAGCAGGCGGATATCAATTCGCCGGTTCTCGGTCTTGTCGGTAATGAAGACCGTCTGAGCGTTTTGGAAGAAACGGAAGAATGGTGTAAGGTTTCGATCGAAGAAGGTGACGGCTGGATCAATAAGGAATACGTCAAGCTGAGAACCGAATTCGTTCAGGCCGAATCGAAGGAAGAAGAGGAAGCCCGTCTGCGCAAGGAAGAGGAAGAACGCAGAAAGGCAAATGCAGCCGCACAGAAAGCGACCAAGAAGAATGGCGGCAATCCGGCTGCAGGCTCTGCCGCAGTTGCGGCGTACGGTGTATCCGGTGGCGG
>JAGCXZ010000351.1 GCA_017961065.1 Lachnospiraceae bacterium | reverse complement strand
GCGTACTTGGCGTTGCAAAGGAGTTTAAGAGGACGCACGGCGAAAAGCGTGTTATCGCGCGGGAGGAAAGCTACGGACTTAAGAAGCACGTCCTTACCTGCGGCGATCTTTGCAGGGAATATGATGCCATCATTATGCTGGAGGACGATCTGTATGTTTCACCGGCATTCTATTATTTTGCGATGTCTGCGTTGGAATTTGCGCGTAAAGACGAAAGGATCGGCGGGATCTCCCTGTATGATCACCGGCTGAATGTCCATGTCAGACAGCCGTTTGAAGCCATTCACGACCCATTTGACAACTGGTATTTTCAGTTTGCGTCCTCCTGGGGACAGGTATTCTGGGCAACGGCATGGAACGGGTTCAGGAAATGGCTCACAGAGCATGATGAAAAGGATCTTTCGGATCTTTCCGTGCCCCGAAACGTTTCCGGCTGGTCAGACCGGTCGTGGCTTAAGTATTACATTGCTTATCTGATTGATACGGACAAGTATTTCCTGTATCCGCGAATCTCTTTTACCACGAACTTCTCGGATGCCGGAACGCATGCAAAGCAGGCCGTAAATGACCTGCAGGTTCCGCTCGCGGGAAGAGGAAAACAGGAATACCGCTTTGCCGGCCTTGACGAGAGCCGGAGCGTATATGACGCGTTCTTTGAGAACACGGTCCTGCGGGAACAGATCAGAAAAGATCTTCCGGAACCGGGAGATGTTACCATCGATCTATACGGGTACAGGGGCGATGACGTGGATTCCAGATATGTTCTGACGTCGCAGAGTCTGCCGTATTTATGCCTGAAGAGTTACGCAAGGCTTCTCCGCCCGCATGATGAGAATGTCTTCTCAGGTCTCGCCGGCCATGACTTCTTTTTGTATGATCGCAATACGAATGCAAAGAAGCCAAAGAAGAGCAAAGCAGAGCGTATCTTATATGACTACCGGGCGATCACTGTAAAGGAAATGCTTTCGGTCGTGCTTTACCGGCTGAAGCTGAAACGATAGGACTATGTGCGGAATATTCGGTGTATTTGGACAACAGATATCGGAAGAAACATGCTATGCCTGCACGGACAGGATCGGTCACAGGGGGCCGGACGCCCGCAACATCTGGCAGGAAGAGGATGTATCGTTTGGCCACAGAAGGCTGTCGATCATGGACCTTTCTTCGAACGGCATCCAGCCCATGGCGGACAGCAGCGACAGATACAGGATCGTTTTTAACGGCGAGATCTATAACTTTATCGAGATCAGGAAGGAGTTGGTTGAAAAGGGCTACTCCTTTGTCAGCGAGTCGGATTCCGAGGTGTTGCTGAACGCGTATATCGAGTGGGGGCCCGACTGCCAGGATAAGTTCAACGGCATGTGGGCATTTGCGATCTATGACAGGCAGAAGAAGGAACTGTTCCTAAGCCGCGACCGTTTCGGCGTGAAGCCGCTTTACTATATCTTTCTTGGACAGAATGCGTTCGCGTTCGCGTCGGAAATGAAGGCGCTGACGCCGCTGATGGAAGATGTCAGAGTAAACCGCAGGCTTGTCTGCGATCCCGGCCGGATCGTGTATTATGAAAGCACGGAGGAGTGTGTGTTCGAAGGCATGTACAGACTCTGCGCCGGACACTGCATGTTTGTCGATCACGAAGGTCACAGGATCAAACGCTGGTGGAATACCCTCGATCATCTTATGAGTGTTCCCAAGACGTATGAGGAACAGACGGAGTATATGCGTCAACTGTTCCTGGATGCCTGCAAACTGCGCATGAGGTCCGATGTTACGATCGGAACGGCACTTTCCGGCGGGCTGGATTCTTCTGCTACGATCTGCGCCATGTCCTATCTTGCGGGTCACGAATCGGACGTGCGCATGAATCATGACTGGCAGCATGCGTATGTTGCGACTTTCCCCGGAACAACGATGGATGAGAGCGCCTATGCGAAACAGGTTACGGACTATCTCGGCATCCCCGCGACTTTTACGGAGATCGATCCAATAAAGGCCGTAGACAGGCTGGACGATATGATCTATCTGTTTGAGGATGTGTATCTGACGAGTCCGGTCCCGATGATGCTCTTATATGAATCGCTCCGCAAGGACGGGACCTATGTAACGATCGACGGGCACGGCGCCGATGAGCTCTTTGGCGGCTATACGTTTGATTTTATCAATGCGCTGCGTGATGCAAAGACAAAAGAGGAGAAAGACTGGATCCTGACCGCGTATGTGGAAAGTTTCCCGAAGGACGGCTCCAACATGGCACTTGCTTCCACGTCCGCATCCTCCGTCTACAGGACATACTGGAAACGGAGGCTGAAGGATTTCATCAGACGCGGCGAGGAAGATTATAAAAAGGTCCGTGCGGCAGGGGATGAGCGCTACCGCAGGATGGATACCCTGAATAAGATCCTGTATGCGTCCAGCCACGAGACGATCCTGCCGACGCTGCTTCGGAATTATGACCGCTACTCCATGGCCAGTTCCATAGAGATCCGGATGCCCTTCATGGATTACAGGATCGTGACGTTTGCCATGTCGTTAAACTTCCGGTCCAAGATACACGGCGGATTTTCCAAATCCATCATCCGCGATGCGATGGCACCGTATATGCCAAAGGAGATCGCATACCGCAGGACCAAGATCGGATTCAACACGCCGATCGTGGAATGGATGAAGGGACCTTTGAAACAGTATTTTACGGATATCCTGGATGCACAGGATTTTATCAATTGCGATCTGATCGATGCGGGCAAGGTGCGTTCACAGATCCTCGGTGTTATAAACGATCCGCAGGCGACTTTTGCCATGGGCGAAAAAGCCTGGTCAGACCTGTATCCTTACTTATGGGAGAGAGCGGTGCTTAAGCGCGCCAAAGGCTGAACATGACGATTTTAAACAAGATCAATTACATATTTACGCGCAAACAGAAAGCGCAGTCGCTGTTCTTATGCTTCGGACTGCTGATCGGTGCGCTCTTTGAACTGGCCGGGATCTCCTTTATTACGGAACTGATCCGGCTGATCACGGATCCGTCCAAGATCCACACAACGCCGGTCCTGCAGAAGGTATATGATCTGCTGGGTCTCACCAATGACCGCGCGTTCTTTCTGTGGCTTGTTATCGGGCTGATCGCGGTATATCTGTTTAAGAACATTTATCTGCTCTGGATCAACTACGTGCAGTATACCTTCGTGTTCAACAATCAGTTGCGCCTGTCCGGCCGGCTGATCGATTGTTACATGAAGAAGCCCTATACCTATCATCTGGATAAGAACTCTGCCGAGATGGTCCGGAATGTCATGCTGGATACCGAGCGTTTCTTCCAGATGCTTCTGAGCGTTTTCTCACTCTTTTCCGAGTTTCTGATCTCGCTCCTGCTCTGCGTATACCTGCTGGTCATGGACTGGTTCATCACCGTTTCCGTGGTGGCGATCCTGGGCGTGTTCACCGGCGTATACATGCTTTTGTTCAAAAACAAGGCAAAGGAATACGGGCAGACCAACCAGCTTTATGACGGAAAGATGCACCAGTCCATCAACCAGGCACTCGGTGCGGTAAAAGACGTCAAGATCCTGCACAGGGAAAAGTATTTTTCCAATGCGTTCATCGGATTCGGGAAAAAGAAGATGCGTGCCGTCCGCAACAACAACGTGCTCGGCCAGGCGCCGAAGTATCTGATCGAGACGGTAACGATCTCTGCGATCCTTCTGGTGATCGTGTTCAAGATCTATCAGGGCGAGAATCTGACATCGATGATCCCGCAGCTGTCGGCTTTTGCGGTTGCAGCCTTTAAGCTGCTCCCGTCGGTCAGCAAGATCAACAACTATCTGAACCTGATCATATTCCTGAAGCCGTCTGTAGACCTGATCTACCGCGATATCAAAGATACGGAGGACATGAAGGATTTCGAACTCTCCGATGCGAATGTTCCGGACAGCGTGTTTGCAAATGATCATCCCTCGTCAGTGAGCGTATCCCATTTGTATTACCGCTATCCGCATACGGACAGGGACGTTCTGAACGATGTATCCCTTGAGATCCCGCTTGGCACATCGGTTGGCCTGATCGGTCCGTCCGGTGCGGGAAAATCAACCCTTGCGGACGTGATCCTCGGGATCCTGACACCGACTTCCGGCAGCGTAAACTACGGCAGCATGAATGTGCATGAGCATCCCCTGAAGTGGTCCAAAAAACTTGCGTACATCCCGCAGTCGATCTTTCTGTCGGATGAGACCATAAGAAACAACGTCGCATTCGGGATCGAAGAGGATGAGATCAACGAGGAAATGGTCTGGAACGCGTTAAAGGAAGCGCAGCTCAAAGAGTTTGTGGAGAGCCTTCCCGCAGGCCTTGATACGGAGGTCGGGGAGCGCGGCGTGAGACTGTCCGGCGGACAGAGGCAGCGGATCGGTATTGCCAGAGCACTGTATGATAACCCGGAGATCCTTGTTCTGGATGAGGCGACTTCGGCGCTCGATTCAGAGACCGAAACCGCCGTCATGGAAGCGATCGACAGTCTGGCCGGTCGCAAGACCCTGCTGATCATCGCGCACCGCCTGACAACGATCAGGAACTGCGACTATATATTCCGGGTAGAGGAAGGAAAGATCCAGCCGGTAGATCCCAAGTCACTTGATGTGTGAGCAGCGATTTCCGGATGCGGAGAATAAGATGAAACCTGTTGTCAGCGTGATCTTTATCACGTATAATCACGAAAAATATGTAGAGAAGGCGCTTCGCAGCGTGCTGGAACAAAAGACGGACTTTGATTTTGAAGTCGTTGTCGGAGAAGACTGTTCGACGGACCGGACCAGGGAGATTGTTTCGGCCGTGGCAGCAGAATATCCGGACCGCGTGCGCCTGCTGTTCAGGGATAAAAACCTCGGGCGCCCGACGCTGAATGTCTACGAAACGACCATGGAATGCCGCGGTGATTATCTGGCATATCTGGAGGGTGACGATTTCTGGACGGATCCGTATAAGCTACAGAAGCAGGTTGATTATCTGCGGCAGCATCCGGAATATATCGGCGTCACGCACAGTAACCGCATGATCGATGAAAACGGGCAGGAAAATAATGACCCGGAAGCGCTGGAAGCCTGGTCGCTATATGACTGGAGCGGGAAATACACCTACCATGATTTTCAGTACTCCCAAAAGTGGCCCGGGCATTATGCGACGCTTCTGTCGAGAAATATCTATCATAATGAGAAATTCGATTATACGATTTTATACAGGGCGCATGATTTTGTGGATGATGCTGTCATTCTGCTGTTCCTTCTTCTGCAGGGCGATATCTACCGTATGGACGAGACCATGGCGGTATGGCGTTTTGTGAAGCGCAAAGAGAGCGGCAGCTGGACAAGCGTGGCGGCACAGAGGGATATCGCAAAGGATGACTGTTACTTAAGCAAGACCCTGATGCAGTGGATCGAGAACTACAGGGAGATCAGTGATTACGGAAAGAGCGTTGCAAGGCGCAGCTTCAATCTGGCTCTGTCGCGCTATTTGAAAAAACCAAATGCGGAAAATAAAAAATTCCTGCGGGACATGTACGACTATTTCATCACCCATGTGATCCTGCAGGACAAAAAGAGCAGTCTGTTTGCCTACAGCATCCGGGCGGTCTTTGAAAAGATCACCGGAAGAAATAAACCGGTCTGAGAGAGTATGGAGATGAAGGAAGAAAAAAGGATACTGGTGGCGAGATCCTCGCTGCCCCCGTTTGAAGAATATGTCGAAAAGATCCGTCCGCTCTGGGACAGTGTCTGGCTGACCAATATGGGTGAAAATCATGAGGCGCTGAGCAGGGAACTGGCGGAATACTTAAAGGTCCCGTATGTGTCATTGTTTACGAACGGCCATCTGGCGCTGGAACTGTGCATCCAGGGTCTGGGTCTGAGCGGTGAAGTGATCACCACGCCGTTTACGTTTGCATCCACGACACAGGCGATCGTCAGATGCGGACTGACTCCTGTATTCGCTGACATCAATCCGAAGGATTATACGATCGATGCCGACCGGATCGAAGATCTGATCACGGAGAAGACGAGTGCGATCATTCCCGTTCATGTATACGGCAATATCTGCGATGTCGAAAAGATCGATGCCATTGCGAAAAAGCACGGCCTGAAGGTAATCTATGATGCGGCCCATGCGTTTGGCGTGACCTATAAGGGAAAGGGCATCGGGAACTTCGGAGATGCTTCGATGTTCTCGTTCCATGCGACCAAGGTCTTTCATACCATCGAAGGCGGGGCGATCACGACAGGAAACGAAGAACTTGTATCGCTGTTATACAAAACGCGCGATTTCGGCATAAGAGATGAAGAGACTGTGGACTCGATCGGACCGAATGCCAAGATGAATGAGTTCCAGGCTGTTATGGGAAGATGCAATCTGCTTCATCTGCCCGAGGAACTTAAGAAACGGGAAGCCGTTGTGGAAAGATACAGGATGCATTTAAGCAATGTAGCGGGCCTTGCGGTCAGTGAGCCGCAAGAAGATGTAACGCCGAACTTTGCCTATTTCCCGATTGTCGTGGACGAGACCGTGTTCGGACATACGCGCGATGAGATCAAGGATGCGCTGGAAGCGCACAATATCTTTGCCCGCAAGTACTTCTATCCGCTGACCAACAGGATGGAGTGCTATGAGGGACGATTTGCGGATGCGGATGTGCCGGTAGCCGCCCGTACGGCTGACCGTGTATTGACGCTTCCCATGTCCGCATCATTGGAACAGGAGGATGTTGACAGGATCTGCAGCGTGATCCTTTCGCTCCGGTAAGGATGTTTTATGATCATTGTAAGGTTCACATCGGGACTCGGAAACCAGATGTTCCAATACAATCTATACAGGCTGATGCAGGAGATCTATCCGGATACGGAAGTGAAGGCTGATCTGACCTGGTTTCATGCCAATGATGATCATCACGGGTATGAACTGGAGAAGTGTTTTGCCCATGACGGATCCGGGTTTTCCATTTGTAAGGCCACTTACGGGGAGATCTTCCGGGTTACGGGTCTTCTTCCCAACATGAGCGCTAAACACGGACCGGCGTTTGAGCGGTTCCGCAGATATCCGAACCGGATCCTGCGCATATTTACGCAGAAGAAAAGGAAGCCGTACATCCTTGACCGACTGACGCAGGACATTACATACGAGCAGATCATGCATCTGGATGTGTCCAAAGACTGGTATCTGATCGGATTCTGGATCGAGGAGTGCTATTTTGGCAAACGGGTGAAAAGCCTGCAGAAAGAACTCGTATTTGACGATGCATATGATGAGACAAATGCTAAACTGATCGGCACGATCAGGGAAGAGAATGCCGTTTCAATCCATGTCAGGAGAGGTGACTATCTGACAACGTATGCCGGACAGTTCAGCTGCCTGGGACGGGAATACTACGAGCAGGCAGTTGCAAAGATCCGGGAGACCTGCAGCAATCCGCGGTTTTATATCTTTTCCGATGACAGTGATTTTGTCAAAGATGAATTTGTGTGGCTTGCGGATAAGGTGATCGTTTCTCACAATACAGGCGCGCAGAGTTTCCGCGATATGCAGCTTATGAGTACCTGCAGGCATAACATCATCGCCAACTCCACGTTTTCCATGTGGGCGGCGATCCTGAACCGCAATCCGGATCATGTTACGATCTATCCTGCGGCCTATCTGACAGATGAGGATACGGAACAGCATTTCCTGCCGGGCTGGATCAGGATCTGAAGCAGGCTGATCTTTCCGCGCCGGAGCACCGATCCGGTCAAAAAAAACTTGCAAACAAAGGAACCATAGGTTATAATATCGTTTGTTGACGAGACATAGGGCTATCGCCAAACGGTAAGGCAACGGACTCTGACTCCGTCATTTGGAGGTTCGAATCCTCCTAGCCCTGTAAAAAGGAACCGATATTTCGGTTCCTTTTTTAATGTCTCAAAACCAGTGTTTATGCGCATCTTCGCATTTCTGAAAACTCATTATACTGCGGTAGTCTGATTATTCCTGACAGGAAAAATCAGGACGATAATACCTCAAAAATCGTCAAAATCAGATGATCTTCTGAAAGATAGGTCAATTTAGAGGTCAATTATAGGTCAATTTTGTAATCCTTTTTTGCACCTATTTACATGCAAAGACAGTATGATTATAATAACAGTATCACAAATGTGATCGGCAAAATACAGCAAATATGACCGGCAAAATGCAGCAAATATGAAAAGAAGTAGCTACAACGGAGAATTATACTATGGAATACAGAGAGAGAATAATTGATGGATTGCTGGAAAGAGATATGGAAGCATTTGGTGCTACATGGATCCAGGGGCCAAAAGGATGTGGGAAAACAACATCAGCAAAGCAGAAAGCAGCCAGTATAGTTGAGTTTCAAGATGAGGAGGTTCGGGAAAACCTGTTGCTGATTGCCCAGACAGCACCTAGAAACCTTCTTATTGGAGAAAAGCCTATATTGTTTGATGAATGGCAGGATGCACCGAAATTATGGGGTACAATAAGAAAAGATGTAGATGATTCGGGTGAGAAAGGTCAGTACATTCTGACAGGGTCTTCTTCAAAAAAAATTGAATTACCGCATACAGGAACTCTTCGAATTAGCCGGTTGCAGATGTATCCAATGAGCTTGTTTGAAAGTGGAGAATCGAATGGAAGCGTGTCATTAACGCAACTTTTTGACAATCCGGATAGTTTTGAAGGATGTAAATCTGATATGACGCTGGATGACGTGATTTACACTATATGTCGTGGAGGATGGCCAGGTGCTCTTCAAAGTAAAACGGAGAGCGCTCAGTTAGCAATACCAAGGGCGTTATATAAACAAACATATGATATAGATATATCAAATGTTGATGATACAAAAAGAAATCCTATCATAGCGCAGGAACTATTGCGATCCTATAGTCGTAACATTTGCACGCTTGCTGAGACAAAAACCATTATAAGTGATGTGAATGCTAATTACGATGTTGCAAAAACTACGATAAATGAATATATAAATGCTTTAAGGTCATTATATATAATCGATGATATAGATGCATGGTGTCCGGCAATACGATCTAAAACAGCAATGCGTGCATCAATTAAAAGGAATTTTATTGATCCTTCTGTAGCGGTCGCATCATTGGGCTTGTCTCCGGAATACTTCAGAAAAGATTTCAAAACGCTGGGATTTTTGTTCGAATCATTATGTATAAGAGATCTCAAAATATACTCATCAGCCTTCGATGGCAGAATGTCATATTACCGGGATCGATACGGTTTAGAGGCGGACGGAGTGTTACATTTGAATGATGGTAGATATGCATTGATTGAATTCAAGTTGGGACAGAATGATGTAGACGAAGGAGCTAAGCATCTTTGTACGATTGAGAATCTTGTAAAAGGATACAATGAGAAGGAAAAACAATGTCCGTTAAGAGTTCCTGATTTAAAGATTGTTATTACGGCCACACAATACGGATATAGGCGAGATGATGGAGTATGTGTGATTCCTATAGGGTGTTTGAAAAACTGAATAGATCTAAGCCTATATAGTATTGAAAGAATACAGATGATTAGACAGAATATAAGTTGGTATAATGGATTAGTAAATAAGGGAT
>JAGCXZ010000350.1 GCA_017961065.1 Lachnospiraceae bacterium | reverse complement strand
GCTGGTCCGTGATTTTCCCGTAAGGGATCAGACCGAGCTTCACAAGTGCCTGGAAGCCGTTACAGATTCCGAGAACCAGGCCGTCCCGGTCCAGAAGTTTCTCAACCGCTTCGCGGATCGCAGCGTTTCTGTAGGCCGTCGCAAAGAACTTCGCGGAGCCGTCCGGTTCATCACCGGCAGAGAACCCGCCCGGGAACATGATGATCTGGGAACGATTCATATCATCGGCATAAGCAGCCACCGAATCCCTGATGTCCTGCGCGCTGCGGTTCGTGAACACGCGGCAGATCACATCGGCACCGGCTTTTTCAAACGCCTTCATGCTGTCATACTCACAGTTCGTGCCCGGGAATACCGGAATGAAGACCGTGGGTTTGGCAACTTTATTTTTACATACGTAGATCTGCTCTGCGCGGTAAAGTTTACTCTCAACTTCTTTGGGCTGCGTACCGGTCGTGCTGGGGAAGACTTTCTCAAGCGGTGCTTTCCATGCGCTGAGCACTTCGGAAAGCGGCAGACAGAATCCCGCACCGGAAATATTGCCGTCATCCGTTACCGTACCGATCTTCTCATAGGGGATGGTCAGGCGGCCGATGTTCTCGGGTGCAACCTCCGCAACGATCGCGCCAAGGTATGGAGCGAAGAGTTCTTTCGCGTCAAAATCATCCGCGATCTTAATCCCCAAAGCATTACCGAACGCCATCTTGCTGAGCGCGGGCGCGAGTCCGCCGGCATCCAGCGTATAGGCGGAAGCAAAGAGCCTGTTCTTTGCATCCTGATGGAACTTCTTAAAGCATTCCATGTTCTCTTCGTAATCGGGCAGATCGAAACTGTCTTTTTTCAGGCGCATCAGCACCAGAACGTTTCCGCTTTCTTTGAGTTCCGGCGTGATCACTTCCTGCTCTTTTGCAACATCCACCGCGAAGCTGACAAGCGTCGGCGGAACGTCGATCTCGTTAAAGGATCCGGACATGGAATCCTTGCCGCCGATCGAAGGAAGCCCAAAGCGGATCTGTGCTTCAAACGCACCAAGGAGAGCCGCAAACGGCTGGCTCCAGCGCGTCAGATCTTCCGTCATCCTGCGGAAATATTCCTGGAAGGTGAAGCGGATCTTTTCCGGATCACCGCCCGAAGATACGATCCTGGATACGGATTCAAGTACAGCGTAAACCGCGCCGTGATACGGGCTCCAGGAGGAAAGGTACGGATCGAATCCGTAACTCATCATCGTAACGGCATCGCACTTTCCGTGCAGAACGGGAAGCTTTGCGATCATCGTCTGCGTTTCGGAAAGCTGGTATTTTCCACCGTAAGGCATCAGCGTCGAAGCGGCTCCGATCGAGGAGTCAAACATCTCCACAAGGCCTTTCTGCGAGCAGGCGTTGAGGTCTGAAACAGACGCAAGCCATGCTGCTTTCACATCGCCTTTTTGCAGCGCATCCGAGACTTTTTCCACCTTATCGGAAGCAAAGAACGGTTTCTTCTCATCCGGCATCTCAACGACAACGTCGCATTCCTGATGCGCGCCGTTCGTATTGAGGAAAGCGCGGGACAGATCCACGATCGTTTTGCCTCTCCACTTCATCACAAGGCGGGGTTCTTTTGTTACGGTTGCAACCTCAACGGCTTCGAGGTTTTCTTCCCCGGCATATGCGAGGAACTGCTTCACATCGGCCGGATCCAGAACGACTGCCATACGCTCCTGGGATTCGGAGATCGCAAGTTCCGTTCCGTCCAGGCCTGCATATTTCTTGGGCACTTTATCCAGGTCGATGATCAGTCCGTCTGCCAGTTCACCGATGGCAACGGATACACCACCTGCGCCGAAATCGTTACATTTTCTGATCAGTTTTGAAACCTCGGGTCTGCGGAACAGTCTCTGCAGTTTCCGCTCCGTCGGTGCGTTTCCTTTCTGAACCTCGGCACCGCATGTTTCGATGGATGCCTCGGTGTGAACCTTGGAAGATCCGGTCGCACCGCCGCAACCGTCTCTGCCGGTCCTGCCGCCAAGCAGCAAAATCACATCCCCGGGATCGGAAGTCTCGCGGATCACGTTCTTTCTGGGTGCCGCACCCATGACCGCACCGATCTCCATACGCTTTGCCACATAGTCGGGATGATAGATCTCTTTGACATAGCCGGTTGCCAGACCGATCTGGTTACCGTAGGAAGAATATCCGGAAGCCGCGCCCTTGACCAGTTTCTTCTGCGGGAGTTTTCCCTTCAGGGTCTCGGAGAGCGCCTTGGTCGGATCTGCAGCACCCGTAACGCGCATCGCCTGGTAAACGTAGGATCTGCCGGAAAGCGGATCCCTGATCGCACCGCCAAGACAGGTAGCCGCGCCACCGAAAGGCTCGATCTCCGTCGGATGGTTGTGCGTCTCGTTCTTAAAGCTTATGAGCCATTCCTCTTCCTTCCCGTCGATCGTAACCGGCACAACGATGGAGCAGGCGTTGATCTCATCGGATTCCTCCTGGTCATTAAGCTTCCCTTCTTTTTTCAGTTTGCGCATCGCCATCAGCGCAAGGTCCATGAGGCAGACGAACTTATCGTCCCGTCCCTTGAACACTTCCTGATGCGTCTGCAGATATTTCTCATAGGATGCCTTGATCGGTCCGCTGTAGAGGCCGTCCTCAAACGTTACATTCTTGAGTTCCGTGGAGAATGTCGTATGACGGCAGTGGTCCGACCAGTATGTATCGAGCACGCGGATCTCCGTCATGGAAGGATCGCGCTTTTCTTCCGTTGCAAAATAGTTCCTGATGTGCAGGAAATCCTTGTATGTCATGGCAAGTCCGAGCGAATCGTAAAGCGAACGGAATGCCGTATCGTCCATCGTGGTAAAGCCGGTAAAGACTGCCACGTCATCCGGCTCCTTGAAATCCTGCAGCAGCGTATCCGGTTTGATCAGCGAAGTCTCACGCGAATCCACCGGGTTGATGCAGTAGCTTTTGATCTTCTCGAATTCGTCATCGGAGATCGTTCCGCTTAAGCAGTAGGTCGTAGCTGTTTTGATCAGGGGATCTTCGTTCTCGTTTAAGAAGCGCACGCACTGCATGGCCGAATCGGCACGCAGGTCGAACTGGCCGGGCAGATACTCAACGGAAAAGATCTTATCATCCGGGTTTCTTTCAAAGTCCTCTCTGTAGAGCATATCAACGGGCGGCTCGGAGAATACGCATCCGCAGGCTCTCTCAAACACCTCATCGGAAATGTTCTCCACATCATAACGGATCAGTTCCCTGACCTTTGTGATCCCTTTGATCCCAAGATAACTTGCAATCTCTTCCTGAAGCTGCGCACCCTTGATGGCGAATGCGTCTTTCTTTTCGACATAGATTCGTCTGACCACTGCACAATCCCTCTGCTTTTCTTAGTTTTCTTTCTGTGTTTTATTTTGATGAAGGAAAGCGATCGCTTCCTTCAGATCCTTCACGCCGATCAGCCGCATCTTCGTATCCGCCTTCAGATTCTGCATCGAACTTGCAGGCAGAATGCAGGTGGAAAATCCGAGTTTTTCGGCTTCCTGGATCCGCTGCGCAGCACCGCTCACGCTGCGGACTTCTCCGCTCAATCCGACTTCACCGAATACCACGACCGATTCCGAAATCGGGATATCCTCATAACAGGATACCACGGCCAGCACGATACCAAGGTCTGCCGCTCTCTCCTGCAGTTTCATGCCGCCTGCCACGTTCACGTAGGCATCGCAGTCACCGGTTTTGAGTCCCATGCGTTTTTCAAGGACTGCCATCAGCAGGTTCACGCGGTTATAATCCACGCCTGTTGCCTGGCGCCTCGGCATCCCGAAAGATGTCCTGCAGACAAGGGCCTGGATCTCGATCAAGAGAGGCCTGCTGCCTTCCATCGTGCAGATCGTAACGGATCCGGACGCGCCCTCCGGTCTGCCGGAAAGCATATATTCGGACGGGTTCAGGACTTCCGCGAGTCCGTCCGATCGCATCTCAAATACGCCGATCTCGTTCGTGGATCCGAAGCGGTTCTTCACGCCCCGCAGCACGCGGTAGGAATTGTACCTGTCGCCCTCCAGATAAAGGACCGTGTCCACCATGTGCTCGAGCACGCGCGGACCGGCAACCGTTCCTTCCTTGGTGACATGTCCGACGATGAAAACCGATACCGGCAGGCTCTTGGCAAGCCTGAGCAGGATCGCGCAGGCTTCCCGTACCTGGGATACCGAACCCGGTGCGGAGGAGATCTCCGATGCATACATCGTCTGGATCGAATCGATCACGACCGCATCCGGTTTGATCCGCGTGATCGTCTCTTCGACATCCGCAAGATCTGTCTCACAATACAGCAAAAGATCCTCGCTAAAGGATCCCAGCCGCATGGCACGCATTTTGATCTGTTTGAGCGACTCCTCTCCGGACACATAGAGCACCTTGCGATGCTGCAGCGTCAGCATCCGGCACATCTGCAGGAGCAGCGTGGACTTTCCGATCCCCGGGTCTCCGCCGATCAGCACCAGTGACCCCGGCACGATGCCGCCGCCGAGTACTCTGTCCAGTTCGCCGATCCCCGTTCCGGTTACGTCTTCACTGCGCAGATCAATCTGCGTGAGTGTCGCAGGCTTGGCGCCGCTTGTTT
>JAGCXZ010000349.1 GCA_017961065.1 Lachnospiraceae bacterium | reverse complement strand
GCGTGCTGGCTGTGGATGATAACCGCGTCAACCTCAAGGTGATCACGGAACTGCTCAAGCAGTACGGGATCACATCCGATACCGCTTCGGGCGGGAGACAGTCCATTGAAATGGTACAGAACAATCCGAAGTACGACCTGATCTTTATGGACTACATGATGCCGGAGATCGACGGCAGGGAAGCAACCATGGAGATCCGTAAGATGCCGGGGTGCTCTGCGCAGGAACTGCCGATCGTTGCCCTTACGGCAGACGTTTTAAGCGGAACAAAGGAGTCGCTCCTGTCCTGCGGCATGAACGATTATCTGGCTAAACCCGTAAAACTGAACGAACTCAAACAGATCATGTATAAATATGTACCGCTGCATATGCGGCAGTATGAGGACCGGTCGGAACCCGGTTAATATACGAGGAGCATCCTATTATGAAAAAGTGCAAGAGCATAACGATCCCGAAAGGGTATAAGAGCTTCGGGAGCATCAAGGAAACGGAGATCGCGATCAAGGACGTCAAGGACTATTTTGAACGCGCGCTGGCAAAGGAACTGAACTTAACACGTGTATCCGCGCCGCTGTTCGTGCGTCCGGAGTCCGGATTAAATGATAACCTGAACGGCGTGGAGAGACCGGTGGCCTTCGGGATCCGCGAGCAGAATGATGCGACGGTTGAGATCGTGCATTCGCTTGCGAAATGGAAACGACAGGCGCTCAGTAAATACGGCTTTGAGCACGGCGAGGGCCTGTACACGGATATGAGCGCGATCCGGCGTGATGAGGATACCGATAACATCCATTCGATCTATGTGGATCAGTGGGACTGGGAGAAGATCATAGACAAAAAGGAACGCAACGAAAAGACGCTGAAGGAAACCGTGCGTAAGGTTTACGAGGCGCTTAAGAATACGGAGGTGTTCATCAATTCCAGATATCCGCAGATCGGAAGGATCCTGCCGGATGAGATCACCTTTGTGACGACACAGGAACTTGAGGACAGATTCCCGAACCTGACCCCGAGAGAGCGTGAGACTGAGATCGCGAAGGAACATAAGGCCGTGTTCCTCATGCAGATCGGAAAATCACTCTTATCCGGCAAACGCCATGACGGCAGGGCGCCGGACTACGATGATTGGGAACTCAACGGAGATATCATCGTATGGTATCCCGTGCTTCAGATTGGCCTGGAACTGTCCAGCATGGGAATTCGCGTGGATGAAAAGTCGCTGAAGAAGCAGCTTAAGATCGCAGGATGCACGGAGCGCGAGAATCTCCCGTTCCAGAAAGCGGTTTTGAACAAAGAGCTGCCGTATACGATCGGCGGCGGCATCGGGCAGTCGAGGATCTGCATGTTCTTCTTAAGAAGAGCACATATCGGTGAAGTGCAGAGTTCCATCTGGCCCGACGATGTTACGGAATATGCAGCCGAACACGGCTTACATTTATTATAAGATTTGAAAACGGAGGACTTTTGTTTTGCAAAAATACGGTGTGAACGAACTGAGAAAAATGTTTCTGGATTACTTTGAGAAGAACGGACATCTGAAGATGAACAGTTTTTCTCTGGTTCCGCATAACGATGCATCCCTGCTGCTGATCAACTCGGGTATGGCTCCTTTGAAACCGTACTTTACGGGTGCCGAGATCCCGCCCAGGAGAAGAGTGACAACCTGTCAGAAATGTATCCGTACGGGAGATATCGAAAATGTCGGCAAGACGGCCAGACACGGCACGTTCTTTGAGATGCTCGGCAATTTCTCTTTCGGTGATTACTTTAAGGAAGAAGCGATCTCCTTTACCTGGGAATTCTTAACGGAAGTGGTAGGTCTTGACAAGGACCGCCTGTATCCTTCCGTTTATGAAGAAGACGATGAGGCGTTTGAGATCTGGAACAAGAAGATCGGGATCGATAAGGACAGGATCTTTCGTTTCGGCAAGGAGGACAATTTCTGGGAGCATGGCGAAGGCGCATGCGGTCCCTGCTCGGAAGTTTATTACGACCGCGGCGAGAAGTACGGCTGCGGCAAGCCGGGCTGCACGGTCGGATGCGACTGCGACCGTTACATGGAAGTCTGGAATGACGTGTTCTCCCAGTTCTACAACGACGGCAAAGGCAATTACAGCGAACTGAAACAGAAGAACATCGACACAGGCATGGGTCTGGAACGTCTGGCCTGCGCCGTGCAGGATGTGGATTCGATGTTTGATATCGATACGATGAAGGCACTCAGGGATCATGTCTGCAGACTGGCCGGCAAGCAGTACGGACAGGACACACAGACCGATATCTCCCTGCGCGTGGTAACGGATCATATCCGTTCCGTGACTTTCATGGTAAGCGACGGTATCATGCCCGAAAACGGCGGACGCGGTTATGTGCTGCGCAGACTCTTACGCAGAGCCTGTCGTCACGGAAGGATCCTCGGGATCGAAGGCACCTTCTTAACGGAACTCGCGGGCACCGTGATCGAAGGCTCCAGGGACGGCTATCCGGAACTGGAGGAGAAGAAGGACTTCATCTTTAATGTCATCGCAAAAGAAGAAGCACAGTTCAACAAGACGATCGACCAGGGCCTTGCGATCCTGGCAAAACTTGAAGCGGATATGCAAAAGAAGAACGAAACGGTTCTCTCCGGTGAGGACGCGTTCCGTCTCTATGATACCTACGGCTTCCCGATCGACTTAACGATCGAGATTTTGGAGGAAAAAGGCCTTACCTATGATGAGGCCGGTTACGAGGCAGCCAAGAAAGCGGCCAAGGAACAGAGCAGCGGTACCTATAAGGGCGCTGAACATATGGCGGGCAGGGAAAGGAATGTCTATGACGATCTGGATCTGTCCCTGCAGACAAAGTTTGTCGGCTATGAGCAGACAGAAGCCGACGCGCATGTGATCGCACTGACAACGGACAGTGAAGTGACCGACTGCTTAAGCGACGGGCAGCGCGGCACGATCGTTCTTGATGTAACGCCGTTTTACGGTACCATGGGCGGACAGGAAGGCGACATCGGTCTGATCCGCACGAAGGAAGGCGAATTCCGTGTTGAGGAGACGATCCATCTGGCAGGGACCATGATCGGACATGTCGGTACGGTAACAAAAGGCATGATCAAAAACGGTGACGAAGCAAAGGCGGACGTTGATACGGTCAACAGACAGAATACATGTCAAAATCACTCCGCGACGCACCTGCTGCAGAAAGCGCTGAAGACGGTTCTCGGCAATCACGTTGAGCAGAAAGGTTCTCTCGTGAACGCCCAGCGTCTGCGTTTCGACTTTTCCCACTTTGAGGCCATGACCGAAGAGCAGCTGGCAAAGGTCGAGCAGATCGTCAATGAAGAGATCGCCGCGAACTTAAACGTCCGGACGGAGGAGATGCCGATCGAGGATGCCAAGAAGACCGGCGCGATGGCACTGTTCGGTGAGAAATACGGAGAGAAAGTCCGCGTGGTATCCATGGGCAGATCCGATGACGCAGATACGCAGAAAGCTTACGCGGATGCTTTTTCCGTGGAACTCTGCGGCGGTACGCACGTAAAGAACACCGGCTCGATCATGGCGTTCAAACTGCTGTCCGAGAACGGTATCGCATCGGGCGTCAGAAGAATAGAAGCACTCACGGGCAGTGCTGTCTTTACCTATTATCATGAGATCGAACAGACTCTGGCCGAGGCGGCCAGGGCTGCAAAGACCTCACCCGCTTCCCTGGTGGAGAAGATCACGCATATGCAGGGGCAGATCAGGGATCTGAACGCGGAACTCGAATCGATCAAGTCCAAGGCTGCCAAAGACGCAGTCGGTGATGCGACCGAGCAGGCAGTCGACGTAAACGGCGTCAAGCTCCTTGCGATCCGTGTGGACAATGTGGATATGAACGGACTGCGCGACCTCGGAGATTCCCTCAGGGATAAGATCGGTGACGGCGTTGTTGTCATCGCATCCGTTGCAGGAGATAAAGTCAACCTCATTGCGACGGCAACGGACAGTGCGCAGAGCAAAGGGGCACATGCAGGCAACCTGATCAAGGGCATTGCATCCCTGATCGGAGGCGGCGGCGGCGGACGTCCCAACATGGCACAGGCAGGCGGCAAGAACCCCGCAGGCGTGGATGCATGTCTTGCCGAAGCAAAGAAAGTGCTTGAATCCCAGATCGGATAAAAGTTTTTTGTTGACGGGACTTGATTTTATGCTATAATACTGATTGTGCCGCATGGCATAATACCCTACATCCTGTTTTTGTAGGACCGAGGGGAGGTTGGAAGAGATGTCAAGTGTAACGGTTAAAGAAGGCGAATCCTTAGACAGCGCTCTGCGCAGGTTTAAGAGGAATTGTGCGAAGGCCGGTATTCAGCAGGAGATCCGTAAGAGAGAGCATTACGAGAAACCCAGCGTAAAGCGCAAAAAGAAATCCGAAGCGGCCAGAAAACGCAAATACAATTGATCGATCGGATATCCCGCAGACAATTTCTGCGGGATATTTTTTATGGTTAACCTGTATACTTTTAGTATAAAATTCGATTTTTACGGAAATATTACATAAATATGCTTTACATAATCTGTTTTTTTGTTTATAATAGGTTGCATATTTAACAAATATTTTCATTTTATTCCATTTTTCTTGAAGGAGGAGAATAGAAATGACGAAGTTAGGCAAAGTATTGGCCGGAGTAGCTACTCTTGCTCTGGCGGGCCTCGTTTTTGTAGTTCCTGCAAAAGCGGATGCGATCGCTGAAGCACAGGCCGGTTATGAAAGCGGCATGGCTTATCTGAAAGCAGCACAGGCTACTATGGTAACAGCAGCAGCAGACAGAGATGCTCAGGCAGCAGCAGGTCTTGCAAAGGCTCAGGCAAATCTGGATGCAGCACTTGCCACAATGGTAACAGCAGCAGCAGACAGAGATCGTCAGGCAGCAGAAGGCCTTGCAAAGGCTCAGGCTAATCTCGATGCAGCCAAGGCTACGATGGTAGCAGCAGCAGCAGACAGAGATCGTCAGGCAGCAGAAGGCCTTGCAAAGGCTCAGGCTAATC
>JAGCXZ010000348.1 GCA_017961065.1 Lachnospiraceae bacterium | reverse complement strand
TTTTGCGCGGACAGCCGAACTGGCCGTCATATAGATCTTGGTCCTCGCATCCGGCAGAACGACCGAGCAGATGTCTCTGCCGTCCATCACGACGTCTTTTTCCTTCGCAAGCTTCTGCTGACGCTCGACCATGATCTCTCTCACGCGCGCGATCGCGGAACAGGCGGATGCCATGTTCCCGACGGCTTCCGTACGGATCAGGCCGTTGACGTTTTCGCCGTTCAGCAGAACAACCTGCTCTTTATTTTCATATACGATATTCACATCCGCTCTTTCACATGCGGCGATCACCGCAGCGGTATCGTTCACATCGATGTGTTCCCTGATCAGATACAGACCGAGCGCACGGTACATCGCGCCCGTATCCACATAGATCAGACCTTTTTTCTTTGCGACCGCCTTTGCGATCGTACTCTTTCCGGCACCGGCCGGTCCGTCAATGGCAATATGATTGTTCATGCTTTTCCTCCTAAGCCGGAACCCGCAAGGTGTCCCGTACTCCATGCGATCTGCAGGTTGAATCCGCCCGTCTGCGCGTCGACATCGATCATCTCTCCGGCGACATAAAGTCCTCTGATCTTTTTGACAGCCATGGTCTTCGGATCGATCTCCGAACATCTGACACCGCCGCGCGTGATGATCGCTTCGTTAAATCCGCGGTTTCCGTTTACCGTACAGGTAAAATTCTTGAAAAGATGTACCAGGCACCTGCGTTCTTCCTTTGAAACCGAATGCACCGGTTTATCCATTTCAATCCCCGATCTTTCCACGATAACGGGGATCAGTTTTGCCGGAAGCAGTTTTGAGAGCGCATTCCGGAACTGCTTGTTGGGCGCTTCCTGAAAATCACGCAGAATGCGTGCATCCACCGCTTTTTCATCCAGTGCCGGCTTCAGATCTATGGAAACGACGGGTCTTTTATCGTAATCCTGCGCGTTTAGGAAACAACTGCCGCTTAAGATCAGCGGTCCGCTGATACCGAAATGCGTAAACAGCATCTCACCCATTTCCTCGTAGCGCAGTTTATCCCCAACCGTGATACGGACGCGTACATTCTTAAGGGAAAGGCCCTGCAGCCTCGGGATATCCTCCTCCTCGACCGTAAGCGGTACCAGTGAAGGAAAGGCCGGGACGAGGTCGACACCGTGCTTGGAAAGGATCTTCCAGGTATCCCCGTCCGCGCCGCAGGCCGGATAGGATCTGCCGCCGAGCGCAAGGATCACGGCATCGGCGTTCAGGTTACCCTTGTCCGTAACGACTCCCGTGGCCGTATCCTGCGTAAGGATCAGGTCCTTCAATGTCGTATGGAGCATGATTTTGATCCCGAGCTGCTTCATATAAGTCTCGAGCGTACGGATCACGTCGGAAGAATGATCCGAGGCGGGAAACGCCCTGTTTCCCCTCTCGATCTTATAGCGCAGACCATGGGTCTCAAAAAAAGCAAGGACGCTGCTGTTGTCAAATCCATAGAAAGCACTGAAGAGAAACTTCGGATTGGAGATCACATGTTCAAACAGTTCATTCGTATCGCAGGCATTCGTAAAATTACATCTGCCCTTTCCCGTAATGAACAGTTTTTTCCCGAGTTTCTCATTTTTCTCTATGAGTGTGACGCAGTGCCCTTCCTCGGCCGAAGCTATGGCAGCCATCATTCCGGCGGCGCCTCCGCCGGCTACGATGATATTCATATTATTCTCTGCTGAATTTTGTCACGGCTTCTTCCAGCATCGGGATCACTTCCTCGCGGGAAAGATCGAACTCTCCGTTGGTGGCCATGCAGGCCATGCCGTGCATAAATACAAAGATCTTCATAAAGATATCGCCGGCATGGTTCATGTTCAGGTTCGGGATCTTTTTGATCTCCTGAATGACAAAACTGTGTTCCTTGCCGTTGATCAGATCGTACATGGTATTGTCGTCGTTATGCGGAGATAAGAAAAGGAGACGGAACAGGTTCAGTTCCTCTTTGGCAAACTGGATATAGCAGAGTCCCAGATCAACAAACGGGATAACATTCCCTTTTTCAAAGTTCAGGCAGTATTCTTCATAATAAGCCTTTGCTTTTTCAAACAGCTCGGCATACAGTTCCTCCATGTTCTTGTAAACACGGAAGATCGGCTGCGTGGAGCACCCGATATAGGACGCCAGTTTTCTGGCCGTAACCATCTGGATCCCCTGCTCACGGAGCAGACCGAACGCGCCATCCACGATAATCTGTTTGGTGATCTGTTCTTTTCTTGCCATAATCTCCCTCCAATAGAAAACAAATATGAAACGGGCAGTCGACAGACCGCCCGTTTATTGTAACATATGTTATGCAATTATGCACCACTTTTTTTGCTTTTATACCGGGTATGTTTTGTCTTCCTGATTTCCTTTGGTCAGATCCACCTTGGACTTCTGTGCTTCACGATACTTGAAGAAGTCTGTGGCAACCTGCGGGAACAGTGCATAGGATAATACGTCTTCATCCTGCTGCTTCCACTCGGCCATCTCTGATTCGAGTTTGTCGAGCTCGTTCGTAAGACCTGCAGCATCGGCGGAACGCTCGGTAAAGCGCTGCTCGCCCGGGATAACCTTGTCGATGACTTCCTGGCTCATCGGCTTGATCGTCTGGCCGTACTTACCGCGGAGCATATCCTTGGTCTCCTTGGTTGCCATCTTATATCTCTCACCGTAAAGCACGTTGAAGACAGCCTGTGTGCCGACGATCTGTGAAGAAGGTGTAACAAGGGGCGGTTCGCCCAGATCCTTACGCACTCTCGGGATCTCTTTCAGCACTTCTTCGTACTTGTCTTCCGCATTCTGCTCCTTCAACTGGCTGATCATGTTGGAAAGCATGCCGCCCGGTACCTGGTAAAGCAGTGTCTTGATGTTAACGCCGAGTGATTTCGTGCTCATCAGGCCGCTTGCCAGACACTCTTCTCTGTAAGGTCTGAAGTAATCGGCGATCTCTGCAAGCAGATTCTGATCAAATCCGGTATCGTAAGGAGTTCCTTTGAAGGTCTCAACCATTACTTCGGTAGCCGGCTGTGATGTACCAAGCGCAAACGGAGAGATCGCGCAGTCGATCACGTCAACACCCGCTTCTACTGCCTTTAAGTATGTCATGCTGGCAACACCGGAAGTATAGTGTGTATGCAGCTGGATCGGCAGCTTGGTCTGTGACTTCATGGCTGTGATCAGTTCGGTAGCCTTGTAGGGACCCAGAAGACCTGCCATATCCTTGATGCAGATGGAATCTGCGCCCATTTCTTCGATCTTTTTGGCTGTATCTGCCCAGTACTCCAGTGTATAGGCATCACCAAGCGTATAAGACAGTGCGATCTGCGCATGTCCTTTTCCGCTTCTTTCCTTTTCCTTGTTGGTCGCGTCAACCGCAGCCTTTAAGTTACGCAGATCGTTTAAGCAGTCAAAGATACGGATGATATCGATACCGTTGGCAATGGATTTCTGTACGAAATACTCTACAACGTCATCTGCGTAAGGACGGTAACCCAGAATGTTCTGTCCTCTGAACAGCATCTGCAGCTTTGTGTTCTTCACGCCGTCGCGGATCTTTCTTAAACGATCCCACGGATCTTCCTTCAGGAAACGCAGTGATGCATCAAAAGTAGCGCCGCCCCAGCATTCCAGTGAATGATAACCAACCTGATCCAGCTTGCCGAGAATGGGAAGCATGATCTCGGTAGGCATTCTGGTCGCAATCAGAGACTGATGTGCATCACGGAGGATGGTTTCAGTAATCTTGATCGGTTTCTTCTCTATTTCTGACATAGTTTACTCCTTTTCTATAGAATGATGTGTTTCGTCATGCTATTCGGAATCGCAGGCGATTCCTCGTCATGCACTTTCGCAATTAGCCGTGCAATTCGTAACTGCTGCGCAGTTACTCATCGCGGGCTTCGCCCTATATGTCTGCAACGAACCGCCTCCTCCCGTGCAAGCACGGGGAGCCGATCGTTTCAGACATGCACGGCTCAGAATACTCCGAATATGGCCATAAATGTTCCAGCGGCGACTGCGGTTCCGATTACGCCGGCTACGTTGGGTCCCATGGCGTGCATCAGCAGGAAGTTGGAAGGATCCGCTTCCGCACCTACCTTCTGGGATACACGCGCAGCCATCGGAACGGCCGATACACCGGCGGATCCGATCAGCGGATTTACCTTACCACGCGTTGCTATGCACATCAGTTTGCCGAACAGGACACCTGCGGCGGTACCGAATGCAAAAGCAACCAGACCGAGAACAACGATCTTCAATGTATCCAGGTTCAGGAACGCTTCCGCGCTTGTTGTAGCGCCTACCGAAGTACCGAGCAGAATAACTACGATGTACATCAGCGCATTGCTGGCTGTTTCCGTCAGCTGTCTTACAACGCCGGACTCCTTGAAGAGGTTACCGAGCATCAGCATACCTACAAGGGGTGCCGTCGTGGGAAGGATCAGACATACAACGATCGTGATGATGATCGGGAATAAGATCTTCTCCAGTTTGGAAACCGGACGAAGCTGTTCCATTTTGATCTTGCGTTCTTTTTTCGTTGTGAGCAGTTTCATGATCGGCGGCTGGATGATCGGTACCAGCGACATATAGGAATATGCTGCTACCGCGATCGGACCGAGCAATGTAGTCTGTCCGAGTTTACCGGCCAGAAAGATCGATGTCGGGCCATCGGCTCCGCCGATGATGGAGATCGCTGCAGCGGCCTTATCGTTAAAGCCCATCGCGATCGCACCGAAATATGCGGCATAGATACCGAACTGTGCGGCAGCACCGAGCAGAAAGCTCTTCGGGTTGGCGATCAGGGGACCGAAGTCGGTCATCGCGCCGACGCCCATAAAGATCAGGGACGGCAGGATCGCCCATTCATCCAGAACATAGAAATAATACAGCAGACCGCCGGCGCCGTTTGCAGACTCTTCCACGGACATGATGATGTCCGGATAGATGTTCACAAGCAGCATACCAAACGCGATCGGCGTAAGGAGCAAAGGTTCGAACCCTTTGCGTATCGCTAAATATAGGAAAACACACGCAACGGCAATCATTACAAAGTTACCACCGGTAAGTCCGAAGAATGCCGTCTGATGTAACAAATTTCCTACTGTATTTGCTACATATGACATTTTATGACCTCCGTAATCAGTTTAAATTTGCCAGAACCGTACCTGCTTCTACGCTGTCGCCTACAGCCACATCAACACTTGCAACCGTGCCGTCCTGCGGCGCAACCATCGGGATTTCCATCTTCATTGCTTCCAGAATGATGACTGTATCACCCTTCTTTACGGAAGCACCGACATTTGCCTCGATCTTGAAGACCTTACCGGCTGCACCGGCCTCGATCTTCACGGAGCCTGCACCTGCGCTTGCCTTGGGAGCGGGTGCTGCAGCCTTGGGAGCTGCCTTTGCTGCGGGTGCTGCTGCAGGCATCGCTGCGCCTGCACCTTCCTCAACTGTTACGTCATATACATTGCCGTTTACGGAAATGGTATAATTTTTCATTTCTATGTCCTCCTATCTTCTTCTCTTGATACTTCTGACAACAAAGTCATCCGTGCTGACCGGAATTCCTTTTGCGGATTCATATGCATGAATGGCCGCTGTGATCACTGCTACAAGTTCCAGATCATCGGCAGCGGACATCTCCTCTTTTTCAATGATCTGCGCGATCGGCTGATCGATCTGGCTCGCACCTGCATTTTCCTTCTTCGCTTTCATCTTGGCTTCGATCTTCGGGAAGATACCGAAGCAGCTGATGATCAGGCAGAGCAGGATCAGGATCGAGAATACCGTTCCCATACCGATCAGGGTATTCAGACCGGCGTTCTCCATCTTCTCGCCGGTTGTCAGTTTCACGTTTGTTGCACAGGATGTGATCGTTTTGTAAAAATCATCCTTAAATACGAATTCAACATCTGCCTCTCTGGGCTGATTCAAGCTGTTGAACTGATCTCCCACCACGGTAACCGTTACAACGACCGAAGTTCCCTTGGAATCATAGGCCGAAGAAACGCCCTTGATCTGGGTCACGTTACCGAGCTGTTCCGATGCTCTCATCCAGGATTCCACACCTGAAAGCATGGCGCCGCCTTCTACATAGACGCCCATGTTCTCAAACTGCAGTTTGTACTCCTCGGGGGAGAGGTTCAGCAGATAATCGGCAAGCTGCTGATCGCTCGTCTGGGAAAAGATCTGCGAAACCAGCGAATAGGCAACGTTTTCCAGCTGCGCTGCGGTTTCCGGATCAACAGGCTTGCTCTCAGCCAGAATGCTGCACCCACTCAGAACAAAAAGGCAGGCGATCGTACATGCAAGTAATTTGATCTTCTTCATATTACCTCAACCTATCCTTTCTATACTGTTCCGTGCTTCTTTGCGGGAATTTCCTCTCTCTTGGTGAAAAGCATTTCAAAAGCGCCGATCACGTATTTTCTCGTGTCAACCGCATTGATGATCGTATCCACATACCCTCTGCGTGCTGCGGACAGAACGGAATTCTGCAGTTCATCGTACTCAGCCGCTTTTTCGTTCAATGTATCTGTTCCCTCGCCTGCATACATAACCTTTGCAGCCAGTTTCGCATCCATCATGCCGATCGAAGCGTCTTCAAAAGCAAAAGTCATATCGCATCCGGTTGCCTTTGCGTTCATAACGTTTGCGGCATTACCGAAAGCCTTGCCGACGATCACGTTCACCTTGGGAACCGTTGCGGAAGCAAATGCGTATGTCAGTTTAGCCGCAGCCTTTGCCATCTTCTTCTCCGCATCCACGGTTGCCTCGAATCCGGACACATTTGTCAGGGAAAGAACGGGGATCTCGAATGCATCGCAGAAGTTCACGAAATCAGCAGCCTTTACGCAGCCGTAAGGGCTCATCTTTTCCGCGCGGTTTGCAACGGCACCGACCGTCACACCGTTTAACTTCATCAGACCGCAGGTCATATCTGCCGCATAGTCTGCCTGTACTTCAACATACTTATTGTCATCGGCGATCTGCTTGAGCATTTCAACCGCATCGTCACTCTGTGCACAGCCGCGGTTCAGATCGTCTTCGCATTCCACGAATGTATCGTTTGCTTCGTTATTATCGGGAAGCATCACAACAAGCTCTCTGACCTTCTCATAAAGATCGGATGCTCCTGCAACAAAATCAACCGTTCCGCATTCCGTGCTCTGGAACTTTGCGGACGCGGTGTCATTCTTTGCTTCATAATTCTCATCCAGCGCGTTCGGTGCATTTACGAACAGCTTTGCGTCCTCGGCCATGAATGTAAAATCGGTCAGGGTCGGGAACAGAGCAAGTCCGCCGCCGCAGCTGCCGAACAGAACGGAGATCTGCGGGATCACTCCACTTGCAAGAGACTGCTTCCGGTAGATCTCACCGAATGCAAACAGTGCATCCGTTCCTTCCTGTAAACGCAGTCCTGCGCAATCGATCAGGCCGATCACCGGTGCCCCGGTCTTTAAGGCAAAATCATATAAAGCGCAGATCTTCTTCGCATGCATTTCTCCGACGGAACCGCCAAGAACCGCTGCGTCCTGACTGTAAACATAGACAAGTTTGTCATCGATCAGACCGTAGCCCGTCACAACGCCGTCCGCAGGAGTATTCTTCGGTTCGAGATTGAAATCGGTCGCTCTGGCAGTTACCTTGCCGCCGATCTCAACAAAACTGTTCTCATCAAGCAAAGATTTGAATCTTTCACTTGCTTTTGAATTGGTACTCATTTTGCGTTACGCCTCCCTTTATTATTTTTTCACAATTATTGTGATTATAACACAACCGCATTTTAATTGGTAGAGTTTT
>JAGCXZ010000347.1 GCA_017961065.1 Lachnospiraceae bacterium | reverse complement strand
GTTATGCTGAAGGGAAAAATGGAAGTGCTGACTGACCAGACTGTGAAAGACAGGCTCTCAACGTATACCGTATGCGTCTTCTCGGAGCCAAGGTCCACCCTGTGGACACCGGAACAGCAACATTGAAGGATGCCGTCAGTGCAACCTTCAGAGAATGGACGACCCGTATCTCAGATACTCATTATGTGCTTGGCTCAGTCATGGGCCCTGCCCCGTTCCCCGAGATCGTCAGAGACTTCCAGGCAGTCATCAGCAAAGAGATCAAACAACAGTTACATGATCTCTGCGGAAAACTTCCCGATGCAGTGATTGCATGTGTAGGAGGAGGCTCCAATGCCATCGGTTCCTTCTACAATTTCATAAATGATCCTTCCGTCAGACTGATCGGATGTGAAGCAGCCGGCAGAGGCATAGATACCAATGAAACAGCGGCAACTATCTCGACCGGCAAGATCGGTATCTTCCACGGAATGAAATCATATTTCTGCCAGGATGAATACGGACAGATCGCCCCTGTGTATTCGATCTCTGCAGGACTTGATTATCCCGGTATCGGACCTGAACATGCCTATCTACATGACATCGGACGTGCCGAATATGTGGCCATCACTGATGATGAAGCAGTTGAAGCATGTGAGTATCTGAGCCGAACCGAAGGCATCATCCCTGCAATCGAAAGCGCCCATGCCGTTTCATACGCAATGAAGATCGCTCCCAAGATGAGCAAGGATCAGATCATTGTGATCACCATCTCCGGACGAGGAGACAAAGACGTAGCAGCCATTGCCAGATACAAAGGAGAGAACTTATATGAATAGCATCAGAGAAGCATTCCAGAACGGAAAAGCATTTATTCCTTTCATAACCTGCGGTGATCCTACTCTTGAAACGACAAAAAAACTGGCAATCGCAATGGAAGAGGCAGGTGCGGATATCATTGAACTGGGAATTCCTTTCTCTGATCCCACTGCTGAAGGTCCGGTCATTCAGGATGCAAACATCCGTGCTTTAAGCAACCATATAACCACAGATGATATCTTCGCCATGGTCGCCGACCTGAGGAAAGAAGTTAGAGTTCCTCTTGTATTCATGACTTACGCCAACGTTATTTTTTCCTACGGAACAGAAAAATTCGCATCTGAATGCAAAAGGATAGGCATATGCGGACTCATTCTTGCAGATGTTCCTTTCGAAGAGAAAAAAGAATTCTCATCGGTCTTTGATAAATACGGAGTAGATCTGATCTCAATGATCGCTCCTACATCAAATGACAGGATCGCAGTTATTGCCAGAGAAGCAAAGGGTTTTCTTTACTGTGTATCCTCACTGGGCGTTACAGGAATACGTACAGATATTACAACTGACGTAGGAGCAATGATCAGCAACGCCAAGAAGAATACAGACATCCCATGCGCCATCGGGTTCGGTATCTCCACTCCTGAACAGGCTGCAGAGATGGCATCAAAATCAGACGGTATCATCGTAGGTTCAGCAATCGTAAAGATATGCGCAAAATACGGAGAAAACTGCGTTCCCTACGTTGCTGAATTCGTAAAGACGATGAAAAAAGCGATCAGTTAAACGGTTTATCTGTTATCGATTTTTTCAGGATACATATCGTGATGTTCGAGACGGTCAAGCGCGACGGCCTCCCATCTTGTGCCTTTTCTGCCGTAGTTGCAGTATGGATCGATCGAGATCCCTCCTCTGGGCAGAAACTTACCGGTCACCTCGATATATTTAGGATCCATCAGCTTGATCAGATCTTTCATGATCTTATTGACTACATCCTCATGAAAATCGCCGTGATTGCGATATGAGAACAGATATATCTTGAGAGATTTGCTCTCGACCATTCTCTTGTCAGGAACATATGAAATAGTTATCGTGCCGAAATCGGGCTGTCCTGTGATCGGACAGAGACTTGTGAATTCAGGACAGTTGAATTTAACAAAATAGTCATTTTCCTGATTCAGATTCTCGAATGTTTCCAGGCTTTCCGGAGAATAGTCAAACGGATACTTGGTTACCGTACTGCCAAGTTTTGTTAAATTCTCTTTTTCTCTCATTCGTTCCCCCAACTCAAAACATCATAACTGATACCGTTATCATATGTATCGATGCTTTCCTTTTTCTTGAACCAGTTGACGACTGCATATGTTCCGGGTGTGAAAATAACTTCATATGCGACTTTGAACAGATACTGATACATGATCATCTGAAGAACGACGGAGTTTTCCATCGTACCCCAGAATGAGATGGTAATAAAAATAACTGAATCGAAGCCCTCGCCTACAACTGTTGAAAGGATAGTTCTGAGCCACAGATTCTTTCCTTTTGTTTTGATCTTAAGCTTTGACAGGATAGCTGAGTTTGAAAACTCACCGAAGAGATAACCTGCAAATGAAGCAACGGCAACTCTTGGTGTGGTTCCCAGAACTGCAGCATATGCATCCTGGTTTTCCCAGAAGCCCGGATGAGGAAGAGCAATAGTCAGCAGATATACAAATACGGCAAAAAAGCTGCAGATAAAGCCCAGCCAGATGATAGTACGGGCTTTTCTGAAACCGTAGACTTCCGTAATGACATCTCCCAGTATATAAGTCACAGGGAACAGGATGACTGCTGCGGGCAGGGTTATATTTTCCGTAACTGCCCACATCTTACCTGCAACCAGATTGGAAAGCAGCAGACACGTGACATATATGATCGCCAGGATCATAAACATCTTTGTGTAATTATTCTTGGTATTGTTTTTTTCCATGATTACGCCTTTTCTAATTTCACAGCGCCATCATGAAAACCATTGCAGAAAAGCAATAGGCAACAGCCGTATTCATACGATACGGGATGAAGTCCTGGTTTTGTTTAACGACAGGATGGCACTAACGAACTGTCGGTCTTGCGACAAAGAGAAAAATACAACTTCGTCTGAAAAAATCAACAAAGTGGTATTTTCCGATTAAAAACTAGTTATTTAATAAACTAGACGTTCATGCATGTACCGGTGAACAAAGGAACACCATTGGCACAGTCAACGATCATGTAAATGAAAGGTCTGTCCAGAGTTACTTCAACACGTTCCTTTACTACAGGCATGATACCGGTAGCTTTCATCATCTCTACGACTGTTACTGCAGCGGCTTTGGTTCCCGCCTGGGTAACATCTATTCGTGTCTTTTGCAGTACACGGCTGATATAAACATTGCTTCCGTCATCCAAAACTGCCATGTCTGAGAAGTTGGCTTTAACACGGTCGAATGCATCCGTCATGCCCATATATCCGAGAACCTCAGATAATTCAGTAGAATAATTGGCGGAGAATTTGGGAAGAGCTGCATCAACAATGTATTTGGTTTCAGGATTCATGATCAGGTCATAAAGATGTTTGCCTGTCAGAGTATTCAGATATTCATTTACGGTCAGATCCTCATTGGGAAGAAGAGCCAGGAACGCAAATCTTCCATCTTCATATAAT
>JAGCXZ010000346.1 GCA_017961065.1 Lachnospiraceae bacterium | reverse complement strand
GGCGGCGAGCTGTCCGGCTGCATCCTTCCCGAAGTTATGGACACCATGCGCAGTGCGGACATCATGATGGCGAACAATGAGTTTGCCTATTCCGACAGAGGGTCGCCGACGGCGGGTAAGAAATACACCTTCCGCGCGGATCCTGCCCATGTGACCAAACTGAATGAGATGGGCGTGGATCTGGTGGCACTGGCCAACAACCATGCTTACGACTGGGGGCCGGATGCGCTCATGGATACCTTTGATATCCTGGAAGGCGCGGACGTGCCGTATGTCGGCGCGGGCAGAAATCTGGCCGAAGCCATGCAGCCCGTTTATATCAAAGTCAACGGCCGGACGCTTGCTTATGTGGCGGCAACACAGATCGAGCGGACGCCGAATCCGGATACAAAGGAAGCAACGGAAGATTCCCCCGGGGTTCTGCGTACCCTGGATCCTTCCAAATTCCTGACAGTCATTGAAGAGGCGGAGCAAAACGCCGATTTTACGATCGTATATGTGCATTGGGGTTCCGAGAACACGGATCTTGTGGAAGCGAGCCAGCGGGAACTTGCGGAAAAATATGTGGATGCCGGCGCGGATCTGATCATCGGAGACCACTCCCACTGCCTGCAGGGGATCGACTATGTGAAGGATGTCCCCGTGTTTTACAGTCTGGGGAATTTCTGGTTTAATTCCAAGACCGTGGATACCTGCATTGTGACCGTGACGGTGCGTACCGCAAAGGAAACGCCGGCGATGGCGGTTTCCCGGGATGGTGTGGAGAACCCGAATTTTGCGGACACGCTGCCGATCGAAAGCGTACAGTTCATTCCCTGCATCCAGAAGAGCTGTCATACGAGACTGGCAGAGGGCGATGATGTGAGCCGGATTCTGTCTTACCTGCAGGGGATATGCGACCACGCAAACGTGGATCCCGAAGGCTTCATCACATACAGCGAAGAAAACCGCAATACGCAGGGCGGCGTAAATACCTCGCCTTCCCGCGGCAGCAGCAAGCCGGCGGATGCGAATGCAGCAGATCCCGCCATAGATCCCGCGGCGGTTCCGGACGGTGCCGGTACGGCAGATCCGGCTGCGGGTGCTGAAAATGCGGGTCAGGAGAATGGCGGCGAGTAAAAATACCGTAAAAATGATGCTTGACATGCCCCAAAGGGCTGTGATATATTAACAAAGGTCGCTTTGCGGCCGTGCCGAAGACAGTAAGTTTCCTATATATAGGAAGTAATTGAGCACCGGCTCTGCTTACCGAGGAGAATTCAGATGTGATCTTTATGTCCTCATGTGTCTTCGCATGAGGACTTTTTTCATATTGATGCATCGATCTGAATCGGCACCAATACTAATACAGGAGGTAAAACATGGCTAAGGTTGAATTGAAGAAACCGATCGTACAGGAGATCGCCGAAAATGTCAAAGACGCACAGAGCGTTGTGCTTGTTGACTACCGCGGCCTGACTGTTGAGCAGGATACACAGCTCCGCAGACAGCTTCGTGAAGCCGGCATCACTTACAAGGTTTACAAGAACACAATGATGAACTTTGCATTCAAGGGCACAGACTTCGAAGCTCTTGCTCCGCAGCTGGAAGGCCCGAGCGCTATTGCCATCTCCAAGGATGATGCAACCGCACCGGCAAGAGTACTTGCCAAGTTTGCAAAGACAACACCCGCACTGGAGTTAAAGGGCGGTGTTGTAGAAGGCGTTTACTACGACGCAAAGGGCATTGTCGGAATTTCTTCCATTCCTTCCAGAGAGGAACTGCTGTCCAAGCTGCTTGGCAGTATCCAGTCTCCGATCGCGAACTTTGCACGAGTTATGAACCAGCTTGCTGAAAAAGGCGGCGCAGGTGAGTGCGAAGCTCCCGCAAAGGAAGAGGCTCCCGCTGAGGAAGCAAAGGCAGAAGAGGCTCCCGCAGAGGAAGTAAAGGCAGAGGAAGCTCCAGCAGAAGAAGCCAAGGCAGAGGAATCTCCGGCAGAAGAAGCCAAGGCAGAGGAAGCACCCGCAGAAGAAGCTCCGGCTGAAGAAGCGGCAGAAGAAAAAGAAGCAGAATAATTTGCACCGATCATATTAGGAGGAAAATAAAATGGCAAAATTAAGCACAGCAGAAATCATTGATGCGATCAAAGAGTTAACCGTATTAGAGCTGAACGACCTGGTAAAGGCTTGCGAAGAAGAGTTTGGCGTATCCGCAGCAGCAGGCGTTGTTGTAGCTGCAGCAGCAGGTGATGCAGGCGCAGCGGCAGGCGAAGAGAAGAGTGAGTTCGACGTAGAGCTGACAGAGGTAGGCCCGAACAAGGTTAAGGTTATCAAAGTCGTTCGCGAAGCTACAGGTCTTGGCCTGAAGGAAGCTAAGGATCTTGTAGATGCTGCTCCGAAGATCTTAAAGGAAGGCGCTGCAAAGGAAGAAGCTGAAGACATCAAGACCAAGCTGGAGGCAGAAGGCGCAAAGGTTACATTAAAGTAATCGGAAGAAGCTTTCAAAAAAAGAGAATAATTCTTGACAAGGAAAAAGAGTTTGTGTTACCATGGATAATGCGCTATTGTGGTGGCATGGGCTCTTTTTCTTGCACAGATTCGCAGAATCTGCGCAGCCTGAGCGGCGTTTGTCGTATATTGCGAAGCAATGTACGACGTAGCGCTTGAGCGGATTTTAACGGAGTTTGAATTGAAATGGCCGAGCGGAGTCTATGAGCCGGAACAGTGCGATAATTAAATAGGAAGAACGGGGTGAAACGTCAATGGAAAAGAACAGGATACGTCCGGTTACAGTTGGCAAGAGTACGCGGATGAGCTATTCGAAGCAAAAAGAAGTTCTTGCTATACCGAATCTCATCGAAGTACAGAAGGACTCTTACCAGTGGTTTCTGGACGAAGGTCTGAGGGAAGTCTTTGCCGACATCTCGCCGATCACGGATTACAGCGATCATCTGAGCCTGGAATTCGTGGATTTTGTGCTGTGTGAAGATGACGTAAAGTATTCTATTGAGGAATGTAAAGAACGGGACGCAACATATGCTGCTCCGCTGAAAGTCAAAGTCAGACTTTACAACAAACAGGACGACAAGATCATCGAGCATGAGATCTTCATGGGTGATCTGCCGCTGATGACCGCAACAGGCACCTTCGTGATCAACGGTGCGGAGCGTGTTATCGTATCGCAGCTGGTTCGTTCTCCCGGCATCTATTACGCGATCACACACGATAAGCTGGGTAAACAGCTCTTTTCCTGTACGGTAATCCCTAACAGAGGCGCATGGTTGGAATACGAAACGGATTCCAATGATGTGTTTTTCGTGCGCGTGGACAGAACCCGTAAGGTTCCGGTCACGGTTCTTATCAGAGCACTCGGGATCGGTACCAACGAGGAGATCCTGGATCTGTTCGGAGACGAGCCCAAGATTCAGGCTTCCCTTGCCAAGGACCCGTCCATTACCGAAAAAGAGCCGTTCGGCAGTTACGAATCAGGCCTTCTGGAATTATATAAGAAGATCCGTCCCGGCGAGCCCTTGACCGTCGAGAGCGCGGAGAGCCTGATCACAGCGATGTTCTTCGACCCCAGAAGATATGACCTTGCAAAGGTCGGCAGATCTAAATTCAATAAGAAACTGATGCTCAGGAACAGGATCAGAAACCAGATCCTGGCTGAGGATGTAGTGGATGTCACAACCGGTGAGATCATGGCGAAGGCAGGCACAAAGGTAACTCCCGAGCTTGCCGATCAGATCCAGAACGCAGCGGTTCCTTACGTATACATCCAGACAGAGGAGAGAAACGTCAAGGTTCTCTCCAATATGATGGTAGACATTACCAATCATGTGGACTGCGATCCGAAGGAACTGGGTATCACGGAACTGGTATACTATCCGGTACTGCGCCAGCTGATCGACGAGTACGCAGAGGATTCCGATGCGCTCGGCGAGGCGATCTCCACGCATGTACATGACCTGATCCCCAAACACATCACAAAGGAAGATATCCTTGCTTCCATTAACTACTGTATCCATCTGGAATACGGCATCGGCAAGGATGACGATATCGACCATCTGGGCAACAGAAGGATCCGTGCGGTCGGCGAATTGCTGCAGAATCAGTACCGCATCGGTCTTTCGAGACTGGAAAGAGTTGTCAGAGAGCGCATGACCACGCAGGATCTGGAGGGTATCTCTCCGCAGGCGCTGATCAACATCAAGCCTGTAACCGCAGCGGTCAAGGAGTTCTTCGGATCTTCCCAGCTGTCCCAGTTCATGGATCAGAACAACCCGCTGGGTGAGCTGACACACAAGAGACGTCTTTCCGCACTGGGTCCCGGCGGTCTGTCCAGAGACCGTGCCGGATTCGAGGTACGAGACGTACACTACAGTCACTACGGCCGTATGTGCCCCATTGAGACCCCTGAAGGACCGAACATCGGTCTGATCAACTCGCTTGCCTGCTACGCGCGGATCAACGAGTACGGTTTCGTGGAGGCTCCTTACCGTAAGATCGACCATTCCGACCCCGAGAATCCGGTCGTTACGGATGAAGTTAACTACATGACGGCAGATGAAGAAGATAATTACCATGTAGCGCAGGCGAACGAGCCTCTGGATGAAAAGGGACACTTCGTGAAGACGAATGTTGCCGGCCGTTACAGGGAAGAGACGCAGGAATACGACAGATCCGAGTTCGAGTTCATGGATGTGTCTCCTAAGATGGTATTCTCCGTTGCTACGGCGCTGATCCCGTTCCTGGAGAACGACGACGCAAACCGTGCGCTGATGGGTTCCAACATGCAGCGTCAGGCGGTGCCGCTTCTTGTTACGGAAGCGCCCGTTGTCGGAACAGGTATGGAGACCAAGGCGGCTGTTGACTCCGGTGTCTGCGTGATCGCGAAAAAGGCAGGAACGGTTGAGAGAGCCGAATCGGATAAGATCATGATGGCAAATGATGACGGAACGAAAGAAACCTATCATTTGTCCAAGTTCATGCGCTCCAACCAGAGCAACTGCTACAACCAGAAGCCGATTGTGGTAAAAGGCGAGCATGTCGAGGCCGGACAGGTCATCGCGGACGGTCCTTCCACGAGCAACGGCGAAATGGCACTTGGTAAGAACCCCCTGATCGCGTTCATGACCTGGGAAGGTTACAACTACGAGGATGCCGTTCTGCTTTCGGAGCGTCTGGTTCAGGAAGATGTTTACACATCCGTACATATTGAAGAGCATGAGGCGGAAGCCAGAGATACAAAACTCGGACCCGAGGAGATCACACGTGATGTACCGGGTGTCGGCGAGGATGCGCTGAAGGATCTGGATGAGAGAGGTATCATCCGCATCGGCGCTGAGGTCCGCGCAGGTGATATTCTGGTCGGTAAAGTCACACCCAAGGGTGAAACCGAGCTGACGGCGGAAGAGAGACTGCTTCGTGCGATCTTCGGTGAGAAGGCCCGTGAAGTGCGTGACACTTCCTTAAAGGTTCCGCACGGTGAATACGGTATCGTTGTGGACGCCAAGATCTTTACGAGAGAGAACGGCGACGAGCTTCCTCCCGGTGTGAACCAGTCCGTCAGGATCTATATCGCACAGAAGAGAAAGATCTCCGTCGGCGATAAGATGGCAGGCCGTCACGGTAACAAGGGTGTTGTTTCCCGCGTGCTGCCGGTAGAGGATATGCCTTACCTGCCCAACGGCCGTCCCGTGGATATCGTACTGAATCCGCTCGGCGTTCCGTCCCGTATGAACATCGGTCAGGTCCTGGAGATCCACTTAAGTCTTGCGGCAATGGCACTTGGCTTCCAGGTATCCACGCCTGTCTTTGACGGCGCAGACGAGAACGACATCATGGATACGCTGGATCTGGCAAATGATTACGTGAAT
>JAGCXZ010000036.1 GCA_017961065.1 Lachnospiraceae bacterium | reverse complement strand
TTGTCTCCGATACCCTCGATACGGTGTCCGCCGAATCCGTTGTTCAGCAGTGTCGGGCATTGCAGTGCCTCACCGACACCGAGTTTTGCGCCGGGGTATTTCTCTTTCAGATAGTCACCGGATGCCATTGTTCCCGCGGAACCGGATGTAAAGATCGCGCCTGCAAAGCGGTCGCCGCTCTCCTTCATTTCCTCGAATGCATCCGCAATGGCGGCGCCGGTCACATTATAGTGCCATAAGTAGTTGCCCATTTCCTCAAACTGGTTGAAGATCAGCACATCTTCACGCGTGTTCTTCAGTTCCCAGGTTTTATCAAAGATTTCCTTGACGTTACTTTCACATCCCGGTGTTGCAATGACTTCGCCTGCGATCGAGTGCAGCCACTCAAAGCGTTCTTTGCTCATTTCCGCAGGCAGGATCGCGATCGAGTTGGCGCCAAGCAGCTTGGAATTGAAAGCGCCACCCCTGCAGTAATTGCCGGTCGAGGGCCATACTGCTTTGTGGTAGCCGGTATCAAACTGACCTGTGATCAGGCGCGGTGCGAGACACCCGAAACTTGCGCCGACCTTGTGACAGCCCGTGGGAAACCACTTGCCGACCATGCAGATGATCTTGGCTTTTACGCCCGTCAGTTCCGAGGGCAGGACGATGTAGTTGCTGCCGTGGAACAGTCCGCCGGTCTCCTTGGGCTCGTTCTTCCAGGTGATACGGAAGAGGTTTAACGGATTAACATCCCAAAGGCCCACGTCCTTTAACTTTTCCTTGATCTTGTCAGGGATCAGCTTCGGGTCCTTCATATGGGCGATCGTAGGGATGATGATGTTATTTTCACGTGCTTTCCTGATATTTCTCTGTAACGATGCTTCGTTTCTGGTCAGATCGATCATGCCGGTTCCTCCTGCGTATGTGTGTCTGGAGCGACAGCCGTAAACAAATACGGCGCTCCCTTGTATTTTATCATCCGGGGAGGCGAATTACAACGGCTGTCACCGCCTTCGAAAGACACGCAGGACAATACGGACAGAGTTTTTGTCCGCGTGGATTTCAATTTGGTGCTCCGTATGTTAAAATCAAAGGAGGGTGTGATCCTGCATCACATAAGAAAAGGAGGAGGAGCAACAGCATGGATTTTGCATTGATCAAACAGGCGGCAGAACAGTACGAAGCCGACATGACAAAGTTCCTGCGGGATCTGGTGGCGATCCCGGGCGAGAGCTGTCAGGAAAAAGGACATATCGACTGCATAGCGGAGGAGATGAAGAAAGTCGGATTTGACAGGGTTGAGATCGATCCGATGGGCAATATCCTCGGATATATGGGCAGCGGAGATACGCTGATCGCGTTTGACGCGCATATCGACAATGTCGGGATCGGCAACATCGACAACTGGGAATTTGACCCCTACAAGGGATATGAGAACGAGACGGAGATCGGCGGAAGGGGTACTTCCGATCAGCTCGGCGGCATCGTTTCCTCGGTGTACGGTGCAAAGATCATGAAGGAACAGGGGCTTCTGAACGACAAATATACGGTCCTTGTGACCGGAACGGTGCAGGAAGAGGACTGTGACGGTCTGTGCTGGCAGTATATCATCAATGAGGACAAGATCCGTCCGGAGTTTGTGGTCATCACAGAGCCGACGGACGGCAATATCTACAGAGGGCAGAGAGGCCGTATGGAGATCCGCGTGGACGTGCAGGGTGTATCCTGCCACGGATCGGCACCGGAGCGAGGAGACAACGCGATCTACAAGATGGCTGACATCCTGCAGGAAGTAAAGGCCTTAAACGACCGGCTTTTGGATAATGATTTTCTCGGCAAAGGGACCCTTGCCGTATCGGAGATCTTCTTCACTTCGCCGAGCCGCTGCGCGGTTGCCGATTCCTGCGCGATCTCGATCGACAGGCGGCTGACCGACGGCGAGACCTTCCAGTCGGCACTCAGGGAGATCGAAGCGCTCCCGAGTGTGCAAAAATACAATGCCAAAGTATCCATGTATAAATACGAAAGGCCCAGCTACACGGGTCTGAAATACCCGACCGACTGCTATTTCCCGACCTGGGTGATCCCGGCGGATCATCCCGCAACGCTTGCGATGGTGGAAGCTTACCGCGGCATGTACGGGGAACCGAAGGTTGATAAATGGACATTTTCCACGAACGGCGTTTCGATCATGGGACGCTACGGCATCCCCTGCATCGGCTTGGGACCCGGCAAGGAAGCGCAGGCACATGCGCCCAATGAGCGCACCTGGAAAGCGGATCTGGTGAAGTGCGCGGCGATCTATGCTGCCATGCCTTCCATCTACTGCGCAGACTGATCCGGGAACGGGATCGGGATGCTTCATGACAGGGATCCGCGGACTGTCTGCTTCACGCTGCAGTGCCCGGATCGACAATACTCAGAGAAACGAGGATAAAACATGGCTGATTTACAACAATATCTTCAGAAACTGAAAGGGCTTAAGATCGACGGGATGTACCTGAACGACTTTTTCCACACCTGGGACAAGACGGATGATGAGATCGCGGCGGTATTTACGGTCGCGGACGCGTTAAGGAACTTAAGGGAGCGCAATATCTCCACGAAGGTCTTTGATTCGGGACTCGGGATCTCGCTGTTCCGCGACAACTCCACGCGGACGCGGTTTTCCTTTGCGAGCGCCTGCAATCTGCTCGGTCTTGAGGTTCAGGATCTGGATGAGGGAAAATCACAGATCGCCCACGGCGAGACGGTCCGTGAGACGGCCAACATGGTCTCTTTCATGGCTGATGTGATCGGTATCCGCGATGACATGTACATCGGTAAGGGATACACCTACATGAAGAATGTATCCAAGGCGGTACGCGAAGGATATGAGGACGGTGTGCTGGAGCAGATCCCGACGCTTGTCAATCTGCAGTGCGATATCGACCATCCGACGCAGTGCATGGCAGATATGCTGCATATCATTCATGAATTCGGCGGTGTGGAGAACTTAAAGGGCAAGAAGATCGCCATGACCTGGGCTTATTCGCCTTCCTACGGCAAGCCGCTTTCGGTTCCGCAGGGTGTCATCGGCCTAATGTCGCGCTTTGGCATGGACGTTGTTTTAGCGCATCCGGAAGGCTATGAGATCATGCCCGAGACCATTGAGATCGCCAAGAAGAATGCTGCCGCATCGGGCGGCTCCTTTGCGAAGGTATCTTCCATGGAAGAAGCATTCCGTGACGCCGATATCGTTTACCCGAAGAGCTGGGCACCGTATGCTGCCATGGAGAAGCGGACGGATCTGTACGGCGCGGGTGATTTTGACGGCATCGACAAACTGGAAAAGGAACTCCTGGCGCAGAATGCCACACATAAGGATTGGACCTGTTCCGAAGAACTGATGAAGAAGACGAAAGACGGCAAGGCGCTCTACCTGCACTGCCTGCCTGCGGATATCACGGATGTGAGCTGCAAGGAGGGTGAGGTGGATGCTTCCGTATTTGACCGTTACAGGACGCCGCTTTACAAGCAGGCCAGCTTCAAACCGTATATCATCGCTGCGATGATCTTTCTGGCCAAGTTCAGGGATCCCGCGGGACTCCTTGCTAAGCTTGAGTCGGAAGGGAAACAGAGGATCCGTATGTAAGCTGACCGGAGCGCAATTTGTGCCCACGTGACATCCGTGACAGGAGCGTCCGGGTCGGCAGGGAGAATCATAGAGATGAAAGATAAGAAACGCATCGTTGTGGCACTTGGCGGAAACGCGCTTGGCAACACGCTGCCGGAACAGATGAAAGCGGTTAAGATCACATCCCGCTCGATCGTGGATCTGATCGAAGCCGGGAACGAGGTCGTGATCACGCACGGGAACGGGCCGCAGGTCGGCATGATCAACAATGCCATGGCGGCGCTCTCCAGAGAGGATCCGAACCAGCCAAACACGCCCCTTTCGGTGTGCGTGGCGATGAGTCAGGCATATATCGGCTACGATCTTCAAAACGCGATGCGCGAGGAAATGCTCAACCGCGGCTTTGAGAAACCGGTGGTTTCAATGGTCACTCAGGTGAGAGTCGATCCGAA
>JAGCXZ010000345.1 GCA_017961065.1 Lachnospiraceae bacterium | reverse complement strand
TAAGCTTCAACACCTTTTAATGCTTCTTCCTCGTCTTTTCCGTCTGCGGAAACCACGATCCGGTCTCCCGCGGAAAGAACCAATGTCATCATGCCCATGATACTTTTGGCATTCACTCGTTTGCCTTCCGATTCAATGTAGATCGAACTCTCATACTGGCTGGCAACCTGCACCAGAAGTGCGATCGGCCTTGCCTCCAGCCCGTTCTCAAGCTGGATCTCCACTTCTTTCTTCATCATAATATGCTCCTCCTGTTCTGTTTCCGCGTATTCCCTCTGCTATCTCACTCAGTTTTCGCAGTCTGTGATTTACACCGGATTTTCCGACCGGCGGATCGAGCAGTTCTCCGAGTTCTTTTAAAGACACATTCGGATGTTTCAGTCGCGCGTCTGCGATCGAACGAAGTGTCTCCGGCAGTTCCTTGTAGATGCCGCTCTTCATGACCAGCTCGATGTCCTCCGTCTGCTTCACGGATGCGGTCACGGTCTTGCCGATATTAGCCGTTTCACAATTCACCCGGCGGTTGACGGAATTGCGCATGTCCTTAAGGATCCTGGAGTTCTCGAAATCCATCAGGGCAAGATGCGCACCGATCACATTCAGTGTATCCACGATCTGCGATCCTTCCTTCAGATACACCACATAATGGTTCTTACGGACGACCTGTTTGGCCTCGATCTCAAACGATCGCAGCAATTCCCGGATCTCATCAGCCCTCTTTTCCGTCTGGCATACGATTTCCAGATGATAGGACTTCTCGGGATCGCTGACCGAACCTGCCGCCAGAAAGGCTCCCCTTAAGTACGCTCTTTTACAGCATGACTTCTGTAAAAGGCTCGGGCCGAGCAATGCCGCAAAGACCTGCTCTTTTTCGCCGTCTGACAGCGCATTATCTATATTAAAGGTTTTTTTTAGCAAAGTAAAGTATTTTCTGCGAACCGTTTCATTTTCGGTCTGCAGGGCAAGCTCCCGATCATCCGCCTCTCCGCTGTAGAACCGCAGCGCGGCCAGCTCGGCGATCTGGCAGTGCCTGGAGTGGCTGATGACGACAGCCAGTTCCTCTTTGACTTTTCCGGAAAAGGACATAAGCGTTTACTTCTTTCTGATCGTATCTTTTTCGATATCCCTGTGTTCGATCTTAAAGCCGTAGTCTTCGTGATCGCACATTCTGTTGTACAGCGCATTTGCCAGCGTCACACTCCTGTGCTTTCCGCCCGTGCAGCCGATCGTGACCACCAGCCTGTTCTTGCCCTCCACGATGTATTTCGGGAGCAGGAACTTCAGCATGTCCTCGAGTTTATCCAAAAACTGTTCCGCCTCCGGAAAGCCCATGACATATTCCTGCACCTTTTCATCGTTTCCGTTTAAGTTTCTCAGTTCTTCATAATAGTAAGGATTCGGCAGGAACCTGACATCAAATACCAGATCCGCATCCGACGGGATACCGTACTTGAAACCGAAGGACACGATCGTAACAAACAGGCTCTTGAATCCCTGGTTGTTCACGAAGATCTTGTCGATCTCACTCTTGAGATCCCGTGTCAGCATCTGGCTGGTATCCAGGATATAATCCGCCCTGCGCTTGATCGAAGCAAGTTCTTCCCGTTCTCTTGCGATCCCCGCATCGATCCGCTCGTTGCCGGCCAGGGGATGCACGCGTCTGGTTTCCTTGTAGCGCTTGATCAGCGTCTCATCCGATGCTTCAAAGAACAGCACTTCGAAAGGGATCCCGGATTGCGTCATCTGGTCGAGGATCTTGTCGAGTTCCGAAAAAGCCTGCCCCGTTCTGACATCCACGCCGATCACGACTTTTTCGATCTCAGCATTCGGGGTGGAAACCAGTTCCGCAAATTTATCGATCAGGGGAACCGGCAGATTGTCCACACAGTAATACCCCGCGTCTTCCAGCATTTTGAGCGCGGTACTCTTTCCCGCACCGCTCATTCCCGTCACAACCACAAATCTCATAGATCAAGTCCCTCGCCCAGCATACATACTTCCGGTTCCAGCATGACATGCTCTTTTTCATACACCTTTTCCCTGACATTGCGGATCAGCGTGATGATATCGTCCGCCGTCGCGTTTCCGGCATTGATCACAAAGCCGGCATGCTTTTCGGAGATCATGGCACCGCCGACGCGGTACCCCTTCAGACCGGCATCCTCGATCAGTTTTCCCGCAAAATAGCCTTCCGGCCTTTTAAAAGTCGACCCCGCACTGGGAAATTCCAGCGGCTGCTTCTGCGTACGTGCCTCCTTCAGCTCGTCCATGCGCGCCCGGATCAGATCCGGATTTTTGGGCGTCAGTTTCAGCTTCACGCTGATCACGGCATATCTGCCCTGTCTGATGATGCTGTTCCGATAGGAGAAGTTCATCTGCTCCGCATCTTTTTCCACGATCTCTTTCCTGTCAAGATCATACAGACGGACGGTTTCGACGATATCCTTCATCTCTCCCCCGTACGCGCCGGCATTCATCGTGATCCCGCCGCCGATCGTTCCGGGGATCCCGGAAGCAAATTCCATGCCGGATAAACCGGATGAGAGCGCCTGCGCCGCGACTCTTACCAGCAGGG